>JAPUKF010000335.1 GCA_027295805.1 Acidobacteriota bacterium
GATGTAGTGCCTGCTGGGCACCATGGAGCCATCAGTGGCCAAGCCGGTGATGGCACGGTAGCCGTTCATGTACTTGCCGATGTAGAGCGTCAGGTAGCCTCGGTCCTGGAGCAGGGTGCCGAGACTGCGGGCGTCCGCCAGCTTGGTGGCACTACCGTTGGGACGCTGGTTGTTCAGCACTCCGTGGTTCTGGACGGCGAAGCCTCCTGTGATGATGCTGCTGCGTACCGGGCAACAGAGGGGGCTGCTGACCACCGCGTTGCGAAAGAAGACCGACTCGCCGCGCAACCCGTTTGCCAGGAGCGGCATCACGGTGTCGGTGGTGCGTACGGTATCCCAGCGCTGATCGTCGGCGATGATGAGGATGATGTTCGGGCGCTCGAGCGCTGCGGAAATTCCGTTGTGCTCGACTCTGCTCGTCCGGGTCCCATCCTGAGCGGAGGCCGATCCGCCCGCCGCGGCGCCGAGTGTGAGAACCCATAGGAGAGCCCACCCGGGGGCGAGTCCGCTGCTGCGGGCGCCGCCTTGGGAGTGTGACGGTATGACATTGAAAGCACCAGGTAACCCTCAGGGTGTAGCCACAGTATACGGGCACCGCGCCAGGGGAGCAACGAGAATCATCTTCAGGCTACTCAAGATTTGGCGGACCTGTACCAGAGCGATCATTCAGGAGAAGAGCGTCGTACGCCGGGTTCGGGTGTCCTTCGGCGTTCGCCCGCTCGGCCCAGGTTCGCATGGCAGGCAGGTTCAGCACGGTTTCGGCCCACTTCTTGGCCTCGCCTTTCAGGGAGATGCCATAGGTACGGAAGCGACTGGCGACCGGCGCGAAGAACGCATCGGCGAGAGTACGCCGTCCGAACAGAAACGGCCCGTCATCTCCGAACATCTGGCGCGTGTCAGTCCACATGGAGGTGAGCCGCCGGACCTCGTTGTCGACATCGGTGCCGTGTTCACGATGTTGCTCCATGCGTCTCCGCATGTTGAGTGGCAGCGTCGCGCGAACCGCAGGGAAGCCGGCGTGCATCTCGGCGCACAGAGAGCGAGCCCGGGCTCGTGCCATGCGGTCGTCCGGCCACAGCCCCGCCTCGGGGGCGAGTTCGGCCAGGTACTCGCCGATGGCGAGGCTGTCCCAGATTGCCATTTTCCCGTGGAGAAGGACCGGCACACGACCCGTCGGTGACAAGGCTTTGCGTTGCCGGCGATCCCTGTCCTCGTCGAACCAGATGATCTCTTCGCGAAACGGCAGGCCAGTCTGCTCGATAGCGAGCCATGCCCGGAGCGACCAGGATGAGTAATTGCAATTGCCGATGGCCAGGATCAGTTCGGGCATCAATGAGCCCTCCATAGGATGGCGACCTCTATATGAGCTGGTTGCTGCCAGCGAGGGTCGAGAGTAACATTTTTGCCAGGGAGAGCGGATGTACCCCATTTCCCACCTGTGCGTGTCATTGGTAAGTTTGGGTCCTCTGAAGGCGACTACAATTGATAAAGCTGGGGGAGGGTGGGATTGACAGCAAAGGAACCCCTTTCCGTGCACGAGCGTAATAAAGAAGGAATCGTTATCAAGTGAGGAGACGACCATGGCACTGGCCTGGGGCGGGCGCGGCAAGCTCATGTCCATCGCGATCGGATGTTTTTCGGTCATTTTGCTCATTGTAGGTATTTCCGGCATCATCGCGGTCTGGGCGGGGCTCTCCTATCGGAGCCTGGGGACACCCACCAGCGACGCCGCCACCTTGGCCATAGTCGTGGGCGACGCCGCAGCCCGTCCCGCCGGCGCAGTCTCGCCGGTGGCGGCTAGCGACACGGCGGCCGCCCCCCCTCCGGGAACCGCTCTCGCCACCCTTTCTCCCTCTGAATTCCCCGGCGCCAGTCGCAGTCCGGCACCTATCCGGCTCAACATCACCTTTTCCGAGGGCGAGTTCGAGATCCTCCCTGGACCACCGGGGAGCGATATCACCGTGGAAGGCAGCTACGCCACCAATTACTACGAACTGCTGGAGGAACGCCGCGAAGGCGAGAACGGCATGGAGATCTCGTTGCGCCTGGAACCGACGGCCGGGTTGTTCACCCGCATGATCGCTGGCCTCAATAACTACGACAACAACCATCCCAACGACCTCACGGTTCGCATTCCCCCGGACATCCCCATTGATCTGCATGTCCAGCTGGATGCGGGACAATCCAGGGTCGAACTGGGAGGCCTCACCTTGACCGATCTGGACGTGGACCTCTCAAAGGGGGACTTCAGGCTGTCATTCAACGAGCCGCTGGCGGCGCCCCTGCCGCGTATGGCGGTGTCCATGCAGATGGGAGATGGCCGGGCCAGCGGCCTGGGCAATGCCCGCGCCGGAGAGATCACCCTGGATACCGGCATGGGCGGATTCCGGGTCGCCCTCAACGGTGACTGGCCTGCCGGCAGTGACAGCAAGGTGACCATCGATCACAGCATGGGAGACCTCACTCTCACCATCCCCACGGATGTCCATATCGCGGACGACTCGTCCAACATGGTCATCTTCGGCGGCTCCATGGGCCGGTTGAAAGGTGACAAGGAATTCCCGGTGGCCGCCGATGCCGCCACTCTTCACCTGGACGTGAACACCTCCATGGGCGGAGTCAACGTGCGTCGCAGCCGCCCGTCGTCTACCGACGGCGGGTGATCTTCACCAACGGGCGGTGGTGAAGTCGTCCAGAGAAAGCGAGGCCCTCAACTCCGGAATTGAAGGCCAGGTGTGTTTGGGACTGAGTTCAGGAAGACGGACGTTGCTCGATGTCTTCCGGGGCAGTCTGTTCCGTCGGGTTATCCTGCTTGTCACTCTGAGCGGCTCCCGCTGTTTGATCCTTCCGGAGGCCGTTCACGAACTCTGACAGGCGGATACGATCCTGCGTGGTGATCTCCACGATCTGGATGGCCCCTTCGAACTTACCCTCCATCTTGGCCTCAAGGCGCACGACGCGGCCCGAGAAATTGATCTCTTCCTCGGAACTGGGAGGCATGAGGATAACGTCGATACGCGTGCCCACAGGGATCTGCCTGTCCACCTGAAATCGCAGTCCGACTTCGCTGATATTGATGGTGGTCATGGGATGATATTCCGCCGCCAGGACACAAAATTTCCCATCCATGGAAGCACCGATCCGACGAAAGGAACGCCGGTCCTGGCCGTAAAAGCGGATGCAGTTCTTGCCCCGGGCCTTGGCGGCATACATGGCGCTGTCCGCCTTTCCAATGAGATCTTTGGATACCACGCCATCGGCGGGACAGGTGGCGATGCCGATGCTGACAGTCAGCTTTCCAGGGCCCTTGTCGTTTGGCAGGGGAAAGGAGAATGTCTCTATTTTCTTCCTCGCCCGCTCTGCAACCCGAAACGCGCTTTCTTTGCCGGTGGATGGGAGGATGAGAGTGAACTCTTCACCACCATAGCGGGCGGCCACATCCACCTTGCGAAGGGAATCCGAAAGAAGACCGGCGATGGACGTCAGCGCTTCGTTGCCGGCCTCATGACCAAAGCAATCGTTGTAGCGCTTGAAGTTGTCGATGTCGATCATGACCAGGGAAAGGGGATCTTTGTAGCGCTGGGAGCGGTGTATCTCGCGGTTCAGATGTTCACGGAAGTAACGGAAGTTGCACAGACGGGTAAGCTCATCTTTGTAGGCCGATTCCCGGGTTTGCTCGTAAAGCTTGAACTCGATCAGGATCGGGTTCTTCAGTTTTTGATCCACCTCCAGGAAGTAGCTGACCAGGGACACCAGCAGCTCCATCGGCTTGCCAAGGGCCTTCTCCATGCTCCTGCGGTGGGCCACGATGCCTTTCCAGTGTTTTTTCGCGGTGTCGGGTTCGAATCTGAGGTTCGCGAGGAGGAACAGAAGCTCCGAGTAGACGGATGCTTTGTACCGCTTCTCCAGCTTATGCAGGCCTTTCTGCAAGGAGGCGTGGTCCCGCCGGGAGGAGAAAATAAGACGGTGGATCTTCTCCACCAGCCCAGGACTGGGGACGATCAGCTCATTTTCGGTTTCGTTGCCCACAGAATTCTCCATGCCCGGTGGACCAGAGGGCTAACCTCAATATATGCTCCACTTAAGAGAAGGCCAGCGGCTGCCCTGGGTGTCGTTTCCATACTGAGAGGCCATTCGGTGGGGCGATCAGGCGTTTCGCTGCAGGTAAGGGGGGGGTGAGACTGCGTGAGCAAGGCTCATTGGACCTCTACGCCAGGGTCCAATCTCAGGGGTGCCTCAGCAGAGAGCGGTAGGTCCGGAGCACCACCGACTCGCCGGGCTCGGATGCTTCCATCTCGGCGAACAATCGACGGACGATGCTCTCGTAGGTTCGATCTGCTTGCCCGGCGTCGGCGAGCAGGTGCTGCACATAGCGGACGGCCCGATCGACGAGCTTGCCGTTGGTGGGAGAGACCCAGGTCATGAGGTTGCTCTCGTAGCGGCCCAGGCGACCCATGACGAGGGTGGAGTGGATGTTCAGTATCTGCTTCAGCAACAAGTGCTGGTGGAGGTCCGGAAGGCCATTCACCGGCAAGGTGTGAGTCAGCCCTTGGAGACGGAGTTCCATGCGGTTGCCTGAGCGTCGAATGTGGAACTCGTGATGTCTCCTGTCAGGGATCTGGCGCCGGCGCTGCGCCGGCGCACCGGCACTGAAGTCGAAGCCCTGGAGGTACTGTGGTGTCGTCCTGGGGTCCACGTCCGGCCAGTTCAGTGAATGCGGTGTCCGGTTGAGCAGGCGGCTCCACGCATCCTCCGGATCTGTCGCGTTGTCCAGTGACACGTAGCAGAGAGAATGGACGGGAAGCCGCTCTTTGAGCTGATCGAAGGGCACGAGGCTGAAAGTCGGCGCTCTCTCGGTGGTGTCGGTGAGCACCGTGATGCCATAGTCCCTGACCCGGTAGGTCAAGTGCTGACCGGTGGCGTATATGTCGGCCTCGGTGGCGATGAAGTCGGTGAGGAAGGAGAAATCCGTATCGGCGATGTGACCGGTGTACGCCTCGATCAGAGCACCCGCTGATTCCTGAGGATGGAGCAGCGCGGCTCCGACGGCAAGCTGCAGGACGGTGCTCGCCTGCATGCGCGTGCTGCCGGCCAGCGCCATGGGGCCGACGTCGAGGCAGATGGTGTTGACGCCCTTGTTTTCATAGACGCGCTGGAAGCGCTCGATGTGGGCAGCGAGTATGGAATCGGCGTTGCAGTAGAGAAAGTATGGGGCGTTGGAAGAGAGCTCGGCGGCTCTCTCCGTCGCGCCGATAACATAGGGGGTTTCGCCACCTTCAGTGCAACTGATCAGCAGGTCGCCGTCGGTGAATCCCATTTGTTCAAGATGCCGGGCGCCATAGGCCGGGTGATCCTCGAACCCCTCAAGAGCATGGACAAGGGCCACGTCGCCGCCGGCCATGAAGGCCCTGACCTGGTCACGGTGGCCGTTGCCGCTCACACCGTTGCCATTCTCCTGCCGCCAGAGGAACTCCAGGCTCAGGGAGAGTCGCCCGGTGGCGCCGCAACCACACAGGAAAATGCGCCGGCCGGCGGTAAGCGTCGCCTGCATGGCGGCGGCCAGCCGGTCGATGTGGCCGGCATGGCCATGCAGCGTCTCAAGGGCTTCCACGTCAATGCTCTTGAGCACCTCCACCGCCCGCGGCAGGTCATGAAGGGCCCAGCGTGATAGCCCGGCCGTTCTGGGATGGGGCTGCTCGGTCGGCAGGATGCCCAGGCGATACAGGTGGGCCACGCGCAGGAAGTCTCTAGCCAGCTCCTCAGGAGTCTTGCCGCCCATGGATTCTCCCCAAACCCTCCGGTTGGCTGCAATCTTTGTCGCGGATGCTCTTCGCATACGTCCACACGCGCAGATTCACAATGACCAAACGGAAATTGGGCAGGGCAGGTGGCGGGCCCCAGGATTCCGGCGCCCAGGACGATCAGCTGTCTTTATCAAGGGAGGCAAGGTCCAGCACGACACCTTGCTTGATATGGTGGCGGATGTTTGACACGGCGCTGAAATTCGCCAGGGGATTCTCGGCCAGGACCAGGAAGCTGGCCTCGAAGCCCGCTTCCAGCCGGCCGATCTTGCGCTGTGGAAAGATGGCTCGTGGTGTCGTCTCACACCACATCTTCAGAATATCGAGAGTGGAGAATATCCCGAGTCCCGAGAGGTAAAACGCTTCTTTTTTGGAAGTGTCTCGGAAGATGTCACTGCCCATGACCAGCTCGACACCGTGGCGCTGGAGCAGTCGTAGGTTGGGCAGCAGGATCTCCGTTTCCAGACGACGGCGCTGTTCCGGGTCCTCCAGATGATCGACGCTGAACGCGGCCGTGGTGGTCACGCGTATACCCGCTCGGGCAGCCCGTACCGCATCGGCCTTGGTGAGTTTGTAGGCGGCAATTCCATCACTTGCCTCGAAGAGCACGCCAGGAAGGTGGGCGATCTCGTCAGCGCCGGCCTCCACGGCGGTGCGGAAATCGGCTGCGGTGTTGATGTGCACCGAGACGGAGAGATCTGCGGCGTGGGCCCGTGCCACAATGGAGGGTAGCAAGGCCGGGTCCAGGCCCTTCCGCCCATTGTAGGCGGGGTCATCTCTGCGCTTTTCGAATTCTTCCGAGTTTTGCAGGTATACCTTGATGAAATCGGGCCGCCCGTCCAGAACGCTCGCCCACTTCGTCTCCAGGTCCGGAAGCCCGTCGATGATCGTGAACGCCTGACCGTCCAGATCGTTCACTGTCCAGTCCTTCGGCAAGACGCCATAACTGACCAGGCGAAGATGAAGGGCTACAACATGCCCGCCGCTCGAGGTCAGTCCGCCATTGGCGAAGGTGACATCGACACTGCGGGCATGGTTGAGCTGGTCAGCGATTTTATTGGTCATGGCCGGCAGATTGTTCAAGTTCTTGACGTAGAAGACACCGTCGGCGAGGTGGGCGTGGATGGTCCCGGCAGTATCCGAGCCCCCCTGGAAGTTGTGATTGTGGGCGTCCCCGAACGGTGGGATGACATAGCCCCCTTCCAAATCGACGCTGCGCGCCGACCCGTCCGGCAGCGCTTTCAGGAACACTCCATGGG
>JAPUKF010000336.1 GCA_027295805.1 Acidobacteriota bacterium
GTCAGGGGCCGATTGACGCCTGAGAGTTTTCTCGCTGCCTCGTTACTCGTCACCGAGGCCGGTGGTCACATTTGTCGTCTCGACGGGGGGGCGATCGGTCCATTTCAATCACTACAGGATCGCACGACCCTCGTCGCCGCATCGACGAAAGAGCTTACGGAGGAAATCATCAATGCCCTCTCTAGATAGAGTTCCACCCGGGGAAATCGACACGCCGGTGGCCGTGATCCTCGCGGCCGGCGAGGGGAGCCGCTTACGGAGCGGTCGTTCATCCGTGCCCAAACCACTTGTTCGCTTGCGAGGTCTCTCCATCGCCGAGAGATCGGTAGCACAACTGCTCACGGCGGGCGTAGAGCGATTTGTCATCGTTCTTGGATGTGACGCAATGCTTGTCCGGCGTGAATTCGAGCGCGTTGCAAAACGACGCCGCTGCCATATCTCTTTTGTTGAGGCTACGAACTGGGAAAAAGGCAACGGTTGTTCCGTGATTGCTGCCGCTCCATTGATCGGCGACAGCCCGTTTCTCCTGACCATGGTCGATCACCTGTTAGCCCCGGGAATGATTCGAGATGTGCTGGCTGAGCCGCCAGCAGAAGACGAAGTCGCGCTCGCCGTGGATCATGATGCTAAAAACGTATTCGACCTTTCCGATCTCACAAAGGTGGAGGTATGCGAAGGGCGGATCGTAGCGATTGGGAAGGACCTCGCAACTTGGAATGCGGGCGACACGGGACTCTTTTACTGTTCATCAATGCTATTCGAGATGCTGGAGCGAGCACACAAGCAGGGCAATTTTTCGTTGACGGACGGGGTCAAAGAATGCGCAGCCCAAGGGGTGGTACGTGCCATCGACGTGACCGGTAAGCTCTGGCTTGATGTGGACACCCCGGGAGCTTTTCAGGAGGCGACGCGCCGGATCGACGCGGCCATGGCGAAGGGGGGAGAAGATGGCTTTATTTCCCAATACATAAACCGTCCGCTCTCTCGTCGTCTTTCGGTGGCCCTGTCAAGAACGCCCCTCTCACCCAACCACATCACACTGCTATCCTTCTTCATGGGGTTGCTCGGCGCCGCCGGCCTGGCCACCACTGCCCCGTGGTTTTGGGTCGCCGGAGGGATCCTCATTCAGATCGCTTCAATCGTCGATGGATGCGATGGTGAGATCGCGCGCATCAAGTTGCTTCAAAGCCCACAAGGCGCCTGGCTAGATACGGTGTTGGATCGGTATTCTGATCTGGCGATCGGGCTTGCCGTGACCTTCGCTGCTTCACAAATACACGACGCGGTCTGGGTTTGGCCGGCCGGCTTCGCTGCAACAGCCAGCTTTCTCATGGCAAGCTATGTTACCAAGGAATTCCAGATCCGGTTTCATCGCCCGTATCCAAATAATCTCGTCAACAAGCTCAAGCGTCGCGATCTTCGAATTCTCGTCATCGCAGTCGGTGCTGTAATGGGGCAGCCACTTGTGGCGCTTCTGGTCATCGGGTTGTTGACTCACCTTGCTGTGTTTCAGATCCTCGTTTCGGGCTGGTATGCCACTCTGCTTCCCTCGAAAGTGCTGACACCGTCCACGAAGCGAGGGTGATCACTTGAAACTGTCTCGTTGGACGTCAATCATGGCCGGGCGCCGGCCCGGCGCGTCACCGGGGAAGGCTCCAGATGAAGCGGGCAAACCACAGCATGGGTGGTGACACGGTCTCCTTGTTGGCCTCGTTGAGGCGCTGAACCTCTTCGTTGATGAGGTCCAGTTCTCCCTTGCCGATCCAGAAACCACCGCAGCGCGGGCACCAGTCCATGATGATATTGGTATGGATGTTGAACTCCACCTTTTTCATGATCACGTCATCGCACTCGGGGCAGGCGATGGGGCCGTGGTCATCGTCGTGTTCGAAGGAGTCCAGGTCGAGGGTGGAGAACTCCAGATCCCCGGCGGTGGGTGCTGCGACCTTGTTGAGTTCGCCCTTGTGCAGGAACAATCCACCGCAGGGCTGGCACTGATGAACCGTGACATCGCCCACGGAGCGGGGGATGGTGGCCCGGCCGCAGCGCGGGCAGCGCACCTGGCCGAGAGCCGCCGTCCAGTCGCCGACGCTGGCGATGACTTTCAGCTCCACGGCGATGGGCGTCGGCAGACTCTTGACTTCCATGGTGGTTCGGGTCGGCTGGTTATGGGCGAAGGCCTCGGCATAGAGAGCATTGAAGGTCGGGAAATCATTCTCCATATCGGTCAGGAAAACCGTGACATCGATGATGCGGTCCCAGGAGGAGCCGGCATCCTCCAGGACCACGCGCACATTTTCGAACACGGACTTGCACTGGGTGGCAAAGTCGTACGATACGATCTTGCCGCCGGGATCCATGCTCACGCCGGGAATCTCGCTGGAACCCCGGCGTCGCGGTCCCATGCCAGAGAGAAAGAGAAGGTTCCCGGCCCGGCGGGCGTGGGGGAATGCGCCCACGGGTTCGGGAGCGCGGGAACTGGTGATACCGGGGGAGACCTTGCTGTTGCTCATGGCGTCTTCTCCAGGTCGGGCGTGGCCAGACAGACGTTCTTGGCTTCAGTATAAAAACGGAGGGCTTCGTTGCCCCCCTCGCGGCCCACGCCGCTCTTCTTCATGCCGCCGAACGGCACGCGCAGATCACGCACCAGCCAGCAGTTGATCCAGACCGTGCCCGCTTCGAGGCCGGCGGCCAGGCGATGGGCACGATTGACATCCCGCGTCCAGACGGAAGCCGAGAGGCCGTAATCCACATTGTTGGCCAGGTGCAGGGCCTCGGCTTCGTCGCTGAACGGCATGACGGTGACCACGGGTCCGAAGATCTCCTCCTGGTTGACACGGGAGTCGGCGGAGAGGCCTGTGATCACTGCGGGCTCCAGAAAATAACCGTCGCGGCAACGCTCCGGTAGATCGCCGGGACGCTCGCCGCCGCACAGGATGGTGGCACCTTCCTGGCGGGCCAGGTCCAGGTAATGGCGGACCTTCCGGTATTGCGCCTCCGAGACCAGCGCGCCATGCTGGGTGGTCTCTTCCAGGGGATCCCCACTGCGCAGCAGGCGGGTTTGCTGGACGAACCGCTCCAGAAAGCTGTCCAGGAGCGGTGCCTCCACCAGAATGCGTGAACCGCAGAGGCAGACCTGTCCCTGGTTGGCGAAGGAGGAGCGCATGGTGGCGCCGAACATGGTGTCCAGGTCGGCATCGGCAAAGATAATATTGGGATTCTTGCCTCCCAGTTCCAGAGCCAGGCGCTTGAACATGGGTGCGGCGCTGCGAGCGATGCCGGCTCCCGTCACCGTGCCACCGGTGAACGAGATGGTCGGTACCCGCGGGTGCTCCACCAGGGCGGCCCCGGCCTGGTTCCCGGGCCCCTGGACGATATTCAGCACTCCAGGTGGCAGCCCCGCCTTCTGGCAGATTCCGGCCAGGAGAGAGGCGGTCATGGGAGTGATCTCCGACGGCTTGGCGACCACGGTATTTCCAGTGGCCAGAGCCGGAGCGACCTTCCAGGTCAACAGGTAAAGAGGTAGGTTCCAGGGTGAGATGAGGCCTGCCACGCCTCTGGGCTGGCGCAGGGTGTAGTTGATGGCATGTCCGTCGGTGAAGTGGGCCTCGCTGCTGGTGTGCAAGACAGCCGTGGCGAAGAAACGCAGGTTGCTAGCGGCCCGAGGGATATCCAGGTTGCGGGCCAGCGTGATGGGCTTGCCCGTATCCACGCTTTCTGCGTGGGCAAAGCGCTCCAGATCTTCCTCGATGAGATCCGCCATGCGCAGCAGATACCGGGAGCGTTCGGCCACCGGCAATTGGGACCAGGCCGGGAACGCATCGGCGGCGGCTGAGACGGCACGTTCCACATCACGGGCATCACCGGCGGCCGTCTCGGCGTATGGCTTGCCCGTGGCCGGCTCGATGTTGCCCATGAACGAGCCGGACGATGGCGGCACCATCTCACCGGCGATGAAATGAAGGACGCGTTCCATGCTGTGAATCTTACCAGAGAAAGCGGCAGCATCCCGCCGCCGGGATGTCACTGCCAGAACTCCACTTCTCGGACAAGTTCAACGCCGAACTGCATGGCCACTTCCTGTTCGACCTGATCCATGAGGGCCAGGGCGTCGGCGCAGGTGGCATCGCCGGTGTTGATGAAGAAGTTGGCGTGCAGGCGGGAGACTTCCATGGCGCCCACTCGCCGGCCTTTGAGGCTGGCGGCATCGATGAGGCGGCCGGCAAAATCGCCCGCGGGTTTCAGGTAGACCGAACCGCAGGAAGGGCGGTCCACGGGCTGATTCAGCTTGCGGGCGGTTGTGTACTGCTCCACCTCCGCCTGGATGAGAGCCGGATTGCCCGCTTTCAGTCCAAAGGTCGCCCCGAGGACAACACCCGGCGTGCGCTGAAAGAGGCTGCCGCGGTAGATGAAGGCGCACTGGTCATGATCCAGGGTCGTGCGGTGGCCGTCGGGCTGGAGAAAATCGACGGCCACAATGGCATTGCCTGTCTCGAACTGGTGCCAGCCCGCGTTCATGACCACGGCGCCGCCCACGGTACCGGGGATGCCGGCGGCGAACTGGAGCCCGGCCAGGCCCCGGGCCGCCGCGGTCCTGGCGACCGCGGGAAATGAGGCGCCGGCGCCCGCTGTCAGACGCGGTCCATCGACCTTGATCTCATCCAGAACCTTGCGCACACGCAGAACCAGGCCGCGGACTCCCTGGTCATGGATGAGAAGATTCGAACCGTTGCCCAGGAGCCGCCAGGGGATCCCGCCCGACGCCGCCCAGGCCAGGGCGGCCACCAGGTCATCCACGCCGGACGGGACGGCCAGGAGTTCGGCCGGTCCGCCGATCTGCCAGGTTGTGTAGGGTGCCAGAGGCTCATGGGGGCGCAACTCACCCCTGAAGCCGACGGCGCGCAGAGAGTCGGTCAGAGAGGGTGCTGGACTGCTCATGCCGGCACGCTAACACACGCCAGCCGCTCAGGCGCCTGCCGCCGCGCCCTGAGAACGGCGGCCCGTCAGATAAAAAAGATCCGCTCAACCGTCCAGTAGAGAGCCACGGCGGCGATGACCGTGGACGCGGGGATGGCCAGGCGCAAGCGGTACCAGGAGCGCGAGCGGAACCAGCCGGACAGGGCGAATGCCAGCGCCAGGACCGCGACCTGCCCGAACTCGACGCCCACGTTGAACGTCACAAGCGCCGTGGCGTAGTCGGCACGGGGCAGGCCCAGATCCCGCAGGACACCGGCGAAGCCTAAGCCGTGGAGCAGCCCGAAGCCGAACACCACCGCAGGCCGCCACGGTTTCAACTGGGTGGTCACGATATTCTCGATGGCCACGTAGGCAATGGAAAGTGCGATGAGGGGTTCCACCAGCGATGATGGCAGGGACAGCCATCCATACATGGACAGGGCCAGGGTTACCGAATGGGCCAGGGTGAACGCCGTGACCTGCACCAGGAGGGCGCGGAGGCGGGTTGTGAGCAGGTAGAGGCCGAGAACAAAGAGAATGTGATCCAGACCCAGAGGGAGGATATGAGTGAACCCCAGTCCCAGATAACGTGCGGCGACCGCGGCAGGGGAAGACTGTCCTCCGTCCCCACGCAGGAAATACGGCTCCGAGGCCTCTCCCCAGGGCATGACACGACGCTGGATGGGGCCCTCGCGCCCGGCCCGGATGGCGCCCAGGATATCGCCATAGACTCGATCCAGTTGCATGACGAAGGTTGTGGCTCGGGCCGGCACCTGGCCTTGCAAGAGGGCGTGGGAACCGGGGAGGGCGCCGCGGCGGGGCGGGATGCCGGCATCCAGTTCGGGGAAGGAGATCTGAAACAGCGCCGGATGGCCGTCAAATCTCAGTTCCACGGTGTCCCGGATCCTCTGGCGTAACTCTTCCCGCAGGCCGACACCGGCCGCAGCCCGATCCGATAGCCGGTCGTAGAGCTCGGTGGAATTGAGGCCGCCGTGGTCCGGGCCGAAAAGGAGATTGCCGATCTCATAATAGAGGTCCATCTCATAGCTGCCGTCGGCGTGAAACACAACAGCGGCACGGGTATAGCCCAGGGAATGAGCCATGCTGGGCGGGCCCGGAAGAGCGGCTGCCACAGAGATGGTGATGGCGGCCAGGACCGGGAGACGGTGTTTCACGCCGCGTGGTCGTCCGCCAGGAGGCGGACCATGACCCGGGCCAGTTTCTCGTAATCCTCCAGGGTGTTGTAGACCTGGGCGGAGACGCGCAAGAGCCTGTGGGGTGGCGCCGGCCAGGGCATGATGGGCACCTGGATGGCACTTTCCTCCAGGATGCGCAGCTGCAAGGGATCCTGGTAAAGCGGTGAAGGCGAGGGGTTCTCACGGCCATCAGGCAGGGGAAGGGACGCCAGGCAGCCCACCATGCTGTCCGGTGCCGGGGGAGGGATCTG
>JAPUKF010000337.1 GCA_027295805.1 Acidobacteriota bacterium
GCGCATCCATACCCACGCCATGGCCAGGAACGCGCACGCCACCTGCAGCACCATGAACGCGACTCCGCGCAGCGCGCTTCCGTGGATCGCTTCCACAGTCGTGCACACACATGCAAAAACGACGAGACTCGCGGCGAATCCTGTCAGGATCCAGCGAGTGATCCCGCCGCGGATCCCCAGCGCCAGGACGACGAACAGTCCGGGCGACAGGAAGAGAAGAAAGCTACTGACCACCACCAGCGGGACACCGATATACAGCAGCGCCGCATGGCTCGGTATGAAGTAGGCCTGCGGCGAGGTTGCCAGCGGCGCCAACGACGCGATGGCCTCGACGGCGCCGCGGGCCAGCAGCACGGGAAGCCACCCGACGGCCACTGCAGCGAACAGCGTCAGGATCGCGCGTCGCGACGGCGGTTCGTGCAGCGGAGCGGGATCCCTTGACGTCGAGAGTCCGTACATCGGCATCAGCGAGGCCGAGAATACCATAAGAATCCCCTGATCTCAGCGCTCGCCGACCAGTCAGGCCATTTGCCCTATCCATTGACAGGAATCAGCCTTATCTACATATTATGGCTCGTGTTGAGCGTTTCCATTCTGCTCAGTAACCTCCATGCAGGATCTCATAAGGGCCCCTACTGTGAGGAAAATCAGTGTCTTTCTGCTGGCCCTGGTCGCTCTGTTCTTGCTGGGGGCAGTTGTCCTCTGGTCCAAGCAGGTTCCTGTCGAGTACGGGACTGAGGTCCGCCCTGAGGTCGAACCCGTCGAGCCCACGATGGTCACCATCCCTGAAGGCTCGTTCATGATGGGTGACGATCCGAGCCTCGATATCCCGGACGACCAGCGCGAGGTGCGCGGCCTGGGACGGGCCCCCTCGCGCATCGCGCTGACATCCGTGCCCGTGCACGAGGTCTATCTGTCCGCATACTCCATCGGCAAGTACGAGGTCACCAACGAAGAGTACAAGAGGTTCTGTGATGCCACCGGCCGACCTTACCCCCGCGATCCCGATTTTGCCGAGGCCGAGCCCAGGTGGCAGGACTACCTCGAACGCTATCCTCGCCACCCCGTGGTCATGATCACGTGGGACGACATGGCGGCCTACTGCATGTGGCTTTCCGACCGCACGGGCAAGGATTACCATCTCCCCACCGAAGCGCAGTGGGAAAAAGCGGCGCGCGGCGGGCTTGAGGGTAAGCTGTACCCTTGGGGCGACGAGCGCGAGGACTCCGTCGTCAGGATGGACCTGACATGGACCGCAGGCCCTGTTGAAGTGGGATCATTCCCACCCAGCGAATACGGCCTGCATGATATGGCCGGCAATGTCATCGAGGCGGTCAACGACTGGTACGACGAGGGCTACTACGAAAGCTCGCCTCAGCGCGACCCCCTTGGCCCGTCGGGATGGGCCAACTACCTCAGCCTGATGTCTCCTATCGAGCGGGGCCGCATGAAGGGACGCTGCAAGGTCCTGCGCGGCGGCTCGTTCCGGGCTCCCTGGAACTGGGACGAGCAGGGTCCTGACGGACTTTTCGAGATGCCCGTGCGCTGCGGTGCACGCGGCTACGTCTACCAACGTCCTTACACCCATTTCGACATGGGTTTTCGGGTGGCGCTCGGAGGCGTCTGGCGCTGAGTTCGACACCTCGTGGGCGTATCCGTCGCCTTTGAGGTCAGTTCGCAGGCGCGGCGGACAGCTTCTGAGCCGTGGGTCGCAGGTTCGAGTCCTGCCAGGCGTACCAGTTAGCCGGATAGGCCACGAAGTTTATCCGGGCGAGCCGGAAGTTGCGGTATGCTGTGTCCCCATGGAACAACGAGACGGGATGAGCCTGTCTGCCGGCAAACGCCTGGGGCACTTCGAGATCATAGAAGCTATCGGTGCCGGCGGCATGGGCCAGGTCTACCGGGCCCGGGACACCCGCCTGGGCCGTGAGGTGGCCGTCAAGATCCTGCCGCGGGAGTTGGCCGCCAGTGCTGGTTTCCGGGAGCGCTTCGAGCGCGAGGCCAGGACCATCTCCAGCCTCAACCATCCCCACATCTGCATCCTGCACGACATCGGGCGGGATGAAGGTCTCGACTATCTGGTCATGGAGTACCTAGAGGGCGAATCCCTGGCCCAGCGCCTGCAGAAGGGGCCACTGTCGACCGGCGAGTTGCTCGACATCGCTGGTCAGGTTGCCGACGCTCTCGACCGGGCGCACCGGGCCGGGCTCATTCACCGGGATCTCAAGCCGGGGAACATCATGGTGACACCTTCGGGCGCCAAGCTCCTCGACTTTGGCGTCGCCAAGAGCACAGGCGCCGGCGGACCCGCCAACGCCCTGACCTCGTCACCCACCCGTACCAGTCCTCTCACAGCCGCGGGCGCCATGGTCGGGACATTTCAGTACATGGCCCCGGAACTCTTCGAGGGCAAGGAGGCCGATGTTCGCAGCGACATCTTTGCCTTCGGCACAGTGCTGTACGAAATGGCCACCGGCTGCCGCGCCTTTGAGGGCACCACTCAGGCCATGGTCATCGCTTCCATCCTGAAAGAGGCACCCCGCCGCCTGGCCGAGGCTGCCCCCGGACTTCCCCGGGGTCTCGGACGGCTCATCGATGCTTGCCTCTTGAAGGACCCGGAGAAGCGGCGGCAGTCGGCGCATGATCTGAAGCTGGATCTGCAGGCCCTGGCAGAGGACACGGCATCGGGCTTGGGCGCGACCATGGCGGGTGCGGGTGGGTCGGACAGTGGCGTCGGGGTGCCGACAGCTGCGACCAGCGATCCCCAGGTGAGCGGTATGCCCCCGGACACCCGCGCGACCCGCCGCAGCGGCCCCTGGTTTGCCACCAGCTTGCTTCTTGCGGCGACTCTTGCCGCTCTCGGCGCCTGGGTGTTCCTGTGGCAGGGTCCGCCGCCCCGGGTCGTGCGTGCTGCCATTCCTCCACCGGAAGATTCTTTCTACGTGATCACCGGAATTGGCTCCGGTGCCGCGGTCCTCTCGCCGGACGGCACGCGCGTCGCCTTCACCGCCCGGCAGGCAGGGCACGACCAGCTCTGGGTGCGCCGCCTCGATGAGCTGGAGGCAGTGCCCCTGCCCGGGACCGCCGGTGCCCGCCGCCTCTTCTGGTCGCCGGATAGCAAGTTCATCGCCTTTTTTGCCTCCGGCAAGCTGAAGAAGATCGCGGCCGGAGGCGGCCCGGCCCTGATGCTGGCCGATGCCCCTGACGGGCGTGGCGGCAGCTGGAACAAGGACGGGGTCATCATCTTCACGCCCAATTACCTTGGCCCCTTATACAGGCTCTCCTCCGGTGGTGGAGGCGAGCCGCTGCCGGTGACCGTGGGAGACGAGGCCACGGTGTTCACGCACCGCTATCCCTACTTTCTTCCGGACGGTGATCACTTTCTCTTCCTGGATAGAGGTTCCACATCCGGCGGCGGCGACAACCCGACCATCAGGGCCGGCTCCCTCAGTGACGGCGTGACCGCCGGTAAGCAGGTACTGGAAGTCGCCTCCAATGTCGCCTACTACGATGGCCATCTCCTCTACATGCGCGACGGCACGCTCCTGGCGCAGCCGTTCGCTGCCGGGGCCCTGGAACTCGGAGGGGAACCATCTGTCATTGCCTCGGATGTGGTCTTCGACCGCACGTTCAGCCACGGCGCCTTCTCGATCTCCAGTAACGGAATCCTCGCCTACCATGCAGGCCAGGCTTCCATCAACACTCAACTCCTGGTGTTCGATCGGGAGGGAAACGAGATTGGCCGGGTGGGCGAACCGGGACAATACGACGGGCCCTCTCTCTCCCCTGACGGCCGCCTGCTGGCGGTCGGCCATATCAATCCCGAATCGGGCAAGAATGACATCTGGGTCCACGATCTGGAGAAGGGCACCGGGAGCCGGCTCACCTTTGATGATGGAGACGACCTCTGCCCGGTCTGGACACCGGACGGAACGAAGGTGACGTTCGGGTCGGCCCGTCAGCGCGGTTTTGAGCCATACCTCAAGCCTGCGGACGGTTCCACCGCCGGGATGCCGATCTTGGAGTCGGACAGCGGCGTCTTTCCCCTGGGCTGGACGCCGGACGGCGACGTCTTCCCCCTGGGCTGGACGCCGGATGGCGACACACTCCTCTTTTCCACCGCCACTACGACCGGCCAGCAGACCCTGGCCATGGTCCGGGGTGGCGACGTGGCCTCACTCTGGACAGTCCCCGGCGACAGCTTCACGGCCCGGCTCTCCACGGACGGCAAGTGGATTGCCTATGTCTCGGATGAATCGGGCCGCAGCGAGATTTTCATCCGTTCGTTTCCGGAAACAGCGGCCAAGTGGCAGGTCTCGACGGGCGGCGGTCTCGAACCGCGCTGGAGACAGGACAACA
>JAPUKF010000338.1 GCA_027295805.1 Acidobacteriota bacterium
CATCAGGCTTCCGGCAGCGTCCTCGGCCTCGTCGTAGAGAACCAGAGCATCCCGGAAGTAGCTCAGGGAACCCTGGAAGTCATTGTCTTCATAGGCGATGCGCCCCAGGGAGTGGAGCGAATAGGCCACCGAGTGGTCATCGCCGGCATCCCGGGCCACAAGCAGGCATTTCTCAGCCTCCAGCCGGGCCAGGAAGCGGTCTCCCAGTTCGGCGTGGGCGTTGGTGAGCTGCAGCAGGGTCTTGATCAGAATCTCGCTCTCGACCCCGTCACCGAGCTTGAGAATATTGCGTAACTCGCTCTCGGCAAGGGAGATCTTGCCCAGCTTGAGGAGAGCGCGAGCGAGGCCGTAGCGACCGCGGGCGATATGGGTGCTGTGCCGGCCGGCCTGCTCACCCGCGACATCCATCTCGGCCTCGGCCATTTCCACCCCCTTCTGGAAGGCGGCGTAAGCCCTGGCGTAATTGCCCAGAGCAGCTTCTTCGTTGCCGACGGCCATCAGGTCTTCGAACGATTCAGCGTCCGGGCGAAGCTCCTCGTACTCCTCGAGGTCGACAATGTCGGAAAAACTCTGGATGGAAACGTTGAATATCCCAGCGAGAACACGCAGCTTGTCGAACGAGGGATAGCAGCGGCCTTTTTCATAGCGGGAGAGCTGGCTGTTGTCGATCTCGCCCCCGGCCAGGCGCGCCTTCTCTTCGACCTTTCTGAGAGAAAAGCCGTAACCGGTGCGAAGTTGCTTCAGGTAGGTGCCCAGCCGGGCACTCCCCTTCAACTCGCTATCTGCCATCGGTCTGGTGGCCACTTCGTTCCCCGTTCGTGTACCACGGTCGCGGGTCACGCCCGTCGCTTCCCGAGACACTATATCGTAACCGTTGCACTAGCTTATTTACTTCAATCCTGAGCAGGAATCAACTTGAGAGTTTGTGGTTTGCGGAGTATTTGCAGCAGGGACGGGGCGGGAGAAGGCGCCGACAGCTGAAAAAGCCCGAAATTGGCCGTTCCGCCGCGGTCGGCGCGTTGACAGATGTCGGCTCGGGCATTACAATTTCGCCGTAAACCGCCTTATTTGAATAACTTGCAGGTTTTTTCGCTTTTTGGAGGCCTGTCACGCCCACCATGAACCGCAAACCCACGCCTCGCGTCACTGCCACGGGCGGTCGCCGCTTTCACCGGGGGCTCATGTGGTTTTCGGTGATTTTCGGTCTGTTGTTGCTCGCTGATCTGGGTGTGGTGGGAAATCTGATCTTCCGTGACCTCTCCCGGCAGGTCATCGAGGAGGCCAAAGCCCGGTCGCTGGCCGAAGCCAAGGCATTTGCCCGCCAGTTCTACATGGAATCAGCGGCTACCATGGCCAGCCCGGCAGCGGTCTACCGCCTGGTGCGCGATACCTACGCCGTCGCCCGCTACGCGGATCGCCTGCTGGAGCGTTACACCTTCATCGAGCGGATTCGCGTTTTCAATGAGCAGGGGCAGCTGGTCATGCCGGCCCGCTACCGCCAGGCCAACCTGAAGCGGAAAGCCGATGGTGAGAGGTCTCTGGAGGCCATCTCCGGTGGAGATGCCGACACCCTCACCCGGTCTCCACAAAGTGCCACCGGTGCCGACACGGAACTGCCCGGGGAAATTGTCATGCCGGAGGTGAAAGGTCCGCCGCCGAGAGATAATCCCGCGCTTCTGGCCCTGTACCGGATTCACGGGATCCCTCTTCCCGACCTGACCCTGGGCCCCGGCGATCCCGCCAGCGTCGATCGGGTCAGCCGCCGGCAGAGCGTTATCACGGTGACGGCCCCGACACCGGGCGGCGCCACCGTGGAGGTCTCCCTCTCCGAGGAGATGCTGACCCAGGAGATCGACCAGTTGCGGCGGGATCTGATCATCAAGATTCTCATCGGGGCCGCCGTCAGCCTGGTGCTCATCGTGGTGGCGTATATCTTCGTGGTGAAATTGTTCAACAAGACCCGCCGCCTCGAATCCGAAGCCCAGATGGCCGATCGCCTGGCCTACGTGGGCACTCTCGCCGCCGGCCTTGCCCACGAGATTCGTAACCCGCTGTCGGCCATGAAGTTGAACCTGCAGATGCTGGATGGCGCCATCGAGCATCCGGACCAGGAGTCCCGCGACCTCCTGGTCGAGACACAGGGAGAGGTCGAACGCCTGGGAGGACTGGTGACCTCGTTCCTCAGTTATGCCCGGCCGGCACGCTTGAAGATGCAGCCGTCCGATCTCAACGAGATCGTCCGTGAGACGGCGCTCTTTCTCACGGCCGATGCCCGGCGGCGCCACGTCAGCATCGAGACCGAACTGGGTGTCGGTCTGCCCGTCATCCCCCTGGATCCCGCGCAGGTCAGGCAGGCCATCCTGAATATCGTGCACAATGCCGTCGCTGCCGTGGAAGCCAATGGGGGCGGCAAGGTGGCCCTGCGGACCAGCGTCAATGGCCGCAGCGAGGTCCAGCTCGAGATCGAAGACGAAGGAGCGGGTGTTCCGGCGGAGAAGCTCGATACCATCTTCCAGGTGTTCTACTCTTCCAAGCCGGGTGGAACCGGGTTGGGCCTGCCCATCGCCCTGCGAGTCCTGGAAGGGCACGGCGGCCAGATCAAGGTTGACAGCCGGCCCGGCACGGGAACCCGTTTCACCCTGGTCTTTTCCCGGCACGCCAACCGAGGGAGCCGCGCCGCCCTATGACCCGTTCAGCCCGGATTCTCCTCATCGATGACGATGCCGCCGGGCGCACGGCCCTGCGCCGCGCCCTCCAGCGCATGAACTACGAGGTCGAGGCCCATGCCGCCGGTGCCTCCGCGCTCGAGAGCCTGGGAGACGGCACCGGTTTCGACCTGGTGATCACCGATATCAAGATGCCGGGCATGGATGGGATGGAACTGCTGCGCCGGGTGAAGGAGGCCAACGCGGAGTTGCCGGTGATCCTGATCACCGCCTTCGGCACCATCGAGAATGCGGTGGAGGCCATCAGCCAGGGCGCCAGTGATTACCTCACCAAGCCGCTGGGTCTGCCCGAGGTCCGCGCCAAGGTCGCCAAGACCCTCGAGAGCAGTCGTATTCTGCTGGAGAACCGTCGCCTCACCGACGAGAACGAGCGCCTGCGGAAGGAAGCGAAAGGGCGCATGGGCATGCAGGCGCTCATCGGTGTCAGTCCCGCCATGGAGCACCTCAAGCAGCAGCTCCTGCATGTGGCGCCCACCCCCAGCAGCGTTCTCATCGTGGGTGAGTCGGGCACGGGCAAAGAGCTGGTGGCCCGGGCGCTGCACGATGAATCAGCGCGCGCCTCACGCCAGTTTCTGCCCATCAACTGCGCCGCCATCCCGCACGAGATCCTGGAGAGTGAGCTCTTCGGCCATGAGCGGGGCGCCTTCACCGGGGCGGTGGGGCGCAAGCCGGGCAAGTTCGAAGTGGCCTCCGGTGGCACTCTCCTCCTGGATGAGATCGGTGAGATGCCCCTGGGAATGCAGGCCAAGCTCCTGCGCGTGCTGGAGGAGAAATCCTTCATGCGGGTCGGGGGTGTGGATACCATCAAGGTGGATGTCCGCATCGTGGCCGCCACCAATGCCAATCTGGAGCAGCTTGTGGCCAAGGGTGAGTTCCGGGCCGACCTCTACTACCGGCTGAAGGTCATCACCCTCAACATTCCGCCTCTGCGCGAGCGCAAAGAAGATATTCCGGTCCTCATCGGGCATTTTCTGGAGCGGCTGTCCCGGGAGTACGAGCGGCCCGGCCTGAACCTCTCCAGGGCGGCGGTCGCCGCCCTGGAAGCGCGGGACTGGCCGGGAAACATCCGTGAGCTGCGCAATATGCTGGAAAGCGTCATCGTCCTGAGCAGTGGTCCCGATCTGAATCTCAGCGACCTCCCCCCTGAGTACGGGGGCACGCCGGATGCTCTCGCCCCGGCCGTGGCGGCGGCGACCACCCCGGCCGCCCCGGAAGAGGTGTCGGCGGACACGGCTTCACCCACCTACGAGGCGGGGCTGCCCATGGCGGAGCTGGAGAAGCGCCATATTCTCAGGACGCTGGAAGAACAGGACAACAACCGCACCCGGGCCGCCCGTGTTCTGGGTATCGGGAGACGGACGTTGCAGCGTAAACTGGAGGAATACAAAGAGGAAGGCGAAATGGTGCCGCCGCCCGCGCCAGATTGACACGGTTGAGGCACGAACTGGCAGGCATGAAGGTTGCAACGGTACCCTTCCGGAAAATACACTTTGAAGAGGATGGAGAAACTACGATGAATCGCACGCTACAGGTCACAGCTCTGGTGGGGGCCATGCTCGGGTCAATCTTGTTCGGCTTCATGATCGTCCAATCCGTGGGCGAGACCCCCCCCGCCCCGGCGGCCTCTGCCGCCTCCG
>JAPUKF010000339.1 GCA_027295805.1 Acidobacteriota bacterium
CAGGGCCTCGGGGCCCAGGGGGGCCAGGGCCACCACCTGCACCCGGGAGAGGAGAGCGGCGTTCACCTCGAAGGAGGGATTCTCGGTGGTGGCGCCCACCAGGATCAGGGTGCCCTTCTCCACGTGGGGCAGGAAGGCGTCCTGCTGAATCTTGTTGAAGCGGTGAATCTCGTCGATGAAGACCACAGGCGCCGACTTGCCGGCGCGGGCGTCGGCCTCTGCCATGGCCACAATGTGGCGAATCTCTTTCACGCCCGAAAGGACGGCCGAATGAGCCATGAAGCGGGCGTGGCAGTGCTGGGCCAGGAGGCGGGCCAGGGTCGTCTTGCCGCTGCCGGGCGGTCCCCAGAGAACCAGGGACGGCACGCGCTTCTCCTCCAGCAGGCGGCGCAGGGGAGTGCCGGGGCCGATCACCTCATCCTGGCCCACCAGGTCATCCAGTGCCTGTGGGCGCACGCGCTCGGCCAGCGGCGCCTGCGCCGGGGACGACTCAGAGCTCTTGTCGGGACCTCCAAACAAATCCATGGTGGTGCGCAAATTGTTGTTCTCCCAGGAGAAGTGTATTCCAGGCAACGAGTTCCATCGTCGCGGATGTCTGGCCGCTTGTAAGTCGCGTGGAATCAGCTATTTGCCTTGTTTTGAACCCGTTCGGAGCCCCGCCTGTCTCGATCACCACAATTTGCGCACCACCATGGTCAGGGACAGGTATCGAATCCCGCCGGCCGGGGCATGCTGCTGCTGGCGGTACCATCAGGGCCGACCGTTTCATTCTCGGCCACGCTGTTCACCAGGTAGTAAAAGGCCACCGGGCTGTCGATGTCATCCATGAGAGAGGCCTGGGGCGCCGACAGGTAGCAGCCATCGGGGACCACCGCGTGGTCGTAGTCGCCGCTGCGGAGGGTCGCCAGGTTGCCCCGGTAGAGCCTGTACCAGGAGGTCCCTGCGGACGGCTCCCAGGCCAGGTCCAGCCCCGGCCCCACCACCTCGGTCTTCACGCCGAAGGTCACGGGCGGCTGCAGAGGTTCAGAAGCGTGCAGGATGTCCACGGCGCCCAGGGCGACGGTGGTCTCACCGCCGGCGCTGATCACCAGGTCGCGAGCGCCCAGAGAAGCGTCGGCTGCGACCGTGACGGTGATCTCCACGGCCGGGAGGCCGGCCACCCTGTCGAAGGTCGTGCTCTCCACCGTGATATCGGTTCCGCTGATGGACAGGGGAGTGCCGGTGAGGGGCAGTCCAGGTCCGGCCACGCCGATGCGGATGCCGCTCTGGCCCCGGCGGAGAAAGGTGCGGATATTGGACCACGAGCCGGAGCGGGACAGGAGCTTGATCTCCATGGTGGGTGTTCCCGCTGCCGGCTCCAGATCTGCGATGACCGTGTCGCCCGCAGGGATGTCGACGGCCAGGTCGCCGGTGTAACGGAAATCACGCTGCGCGCCGGCGTAATAGGGACCCATGTTGGCGGCGGAGAAGAGGGAAAAGCCGGACGCGTCGTTGACCGGCTCGGTGTGCAGGGTGACCGGGCCGGGCGGCAGGCCGGCCATGAGATAAACGCCGTCGGCGTCGCTGGTGGCGTGCGCCAGCAGGCCACCGGCGCTGTCCCGTGCCCAGACCAGGGCGCCGAGTACCGGAGCACCGTTGCTCACCACGCCGGTGATCGTACCGCGGTTGGCAGCACTGTTGCCGCCAGGGTAGATGGCCGTCACGCCGGCGATATCGTCGCTGGACAGCTTGCGAGCCAGGCGTGAACCCGCGCCCAGGCGTGGGAAGAGGCTGGCCGCGGCAACCGGAGAATGACCCAGGCCCAAGGTATGGCCGATCTCATGGAGAGCCACCGACTCGATGTCGTAGCGGCCGGCTTCGGGATCCGCTGAGGCGGTCCAGACAAAGTCGGCGCCGTTGAAGACAATATTGGCGTCACGGATCTCGCCGGTTTCGGGGCCGGAGACGACGCGGTAGACGAAGGCCACCGCCAGGGCGCCGGCGATGTTCACGTCATCATCGGTGGCAGGAGTGCCCTGATCCACCACCGTGCTGGTTTCGTTCCAGAAGATGGCAAATTCTCCGTCGTCCATGGTTGTCATGTTGGTCGTGTCCTGGTCCCGCTGGAAGCGCAAGGCGGAGGTGGAGATGCCCGACCAGGTGCGGAAAGCCCGCGCCACCGCCGCCAGATCGTCCCCGTTCCCCACATCGGCGGAGCCGGCCGCGTGCAGGCGATAGAGCAGGATGCCATCGTTGATCTCAGGCACGTAGGTGTCGTGGTTGGCCAGGTCCCAGGCGATGCCACCGCCGTCGGTGGCGGAAACCGTTGAGCGGGTGTAGGCGCCGCTGGAGCCGGTCGCCAGGACCAGTGTCAGGGCCGGCAGGATGCCGGCGGTGGTCCGTCTCATGGCCGGCCACCACTCACGTTGCGGGGTGTGGCGCCCACTCTGGAGCGGAGTTCGTCCAGAGTGGCAGGAGGAGCTTCCGGCGCGTCCCCGATCAGGGCGGCGCCATTCAGGTCACGCTGAAGAAAGCGGTCGTTGCCGGTACCGGCCAGGCCGACGTTGTATTTCCCCTGGGCCAGGCCCACCGGGATGAAGCGCCCCGGTGCCCGCCGCTGCAGGAACAGCACCGTCTCCTCGCCGGCCGTGAAGACGGGACGGCCGGCGTACTCCAGTTCAATGCCGTTGGCCACGCCGCCGGGCTGGGTCACCAGCAGACGGCGGCGCGGTGGCAGAGTGCCGTTCAGGACTTCCAGGATCTCGATCTCCGCCAGGGTCACCGGCATGCGCCCGCCGTTGCTGCTGATGGTGCGCACCGAGACGACCCGGCCGCGTATCACCACGTCGGAGAGCCGGGTCAGTTCATGGATGGAAAGGGGGCGCAAAAGGCTGGCCGAGGCGGGCGCAGCCGCCGCCAGAGTTGCCAGCAGGACCAGGACGGGCAGCGCCAGACGCATGTATCCCACGCCGGCCTGCCATGGCGGTCTGCCTCGGCATTGTCCCCCTGGATGGTGAAGTGACACCGGTGCCCCCCCGTCCTTGGCGGTCCACTTTAGCCCTTACCGGGATGGAGAGAGAGGGGCAATCACCATTTTGTCAGGAGCCGGTGCCCAGGTGGGCTCAGACGGGGATGATGCGGGTGAGGCTGAACCGGAAGGCGCTGCCGGCAGGCGCCTTGGGCCCTACCACCTTGTCGAAGATCTTCTCGACACCTGCCACCAGGCTGCCGGCATTCTTGCCCAGGAGCTTGCGCCCCTTCCTGCCCGCGGAGGCAACCGATAGTTCAACCGTCACTTCCCTGGCGGCACAGCCCAGCTTCAGGTCCAGGCTCGGCGGTCCGGGGAGCTGGCTGAGAGATTCCAGAAGCGCTGCCAGCACCGGTTCCACCACCACGGCCAGCCGTTTGATCTCGTCCTCACCGGGCCCTTCGGGAACTTCCCCCATCTCCCTGAACAGCCGCGCGGCCACGCCGAGCATGGCGGGATCCCCGTCCAGCTTCAACTCCACGCTGTATTCGTCACTCATTCCGACCTCCCCGGGTTATGGTCCGCTGAGGCTTACTTGACCCTGACACGATAGCTGATCGTGGCTTGGCCGCCGGCGGGAACTGTCACTCGGAACGCCAGGGTCGAGGCGTCGGGCCGGCTGGAATCGGCGCTGCTCTCCAGCAGTTTCCAGTCTCCGGGGATGGTGTCCCGGATATCAATTTCGGCATCTTCAGCGCCTCTGTTGCGTAAATCGTAGCGGAAAGCCGCTTCATAACCCCGGCGCGCGCCGGGCTGCTGCTGGTAATCCGTCTGGGTCCGTTCGGCCACCAGGTCGAAGCTGTTACCCATGATCAGGGATATGGTTTCGCCGTCGGCCGTACCCGGGAGGCGGTCGCTACCCAGGAAGACGCGCCCACCATCCGCCTGGTCCTGGAAGACGCGGGCGATACCGGCCGGCAGGGGCAGACCCAGACCGTGGTCGTCGGCGTTGACGAATTCCAGCCGGGATTGAACCGGCAGGCGGGCCGGGTCGCCGGCAGGGCCCCGCCTCTGGAGAAACTGACTGCCGGCCGAGACCACATGGCGGCGGTGGACCGGCACCGACATGGCCTGGTGCAGGACGAACTGGCGGCTGGAATACGCCGGAAGATCCACCTGCCGTCCCAGGCGATAGAGGTGGAAGTCCATGGCCTTCTCGCCGGTGAATGCGGGTCCTGTGACCGCACGGCTCATCATGGCGTCGGACTCCATGGCCATGAGCTTCCCTCTCGCAGGGGCGGCCCGATGGACCTCGC
Source organism: Acidobacteriota bacterium (assembly GCA_027295805.1). Taxonomy (GTDB): domain Bacteria; phylum Acidobacteriota; class Polarisedimenticolia; order SMYD01; family SMYD01; genus SMYD01. Next base: position 4,264 of record JAPUKF010000339.1, read on the forward strand.
CGGCGACCAGGGCCAGACCGGTATTCTCGTACGGCACCTCGGTGTTGTTCTCCACCGTGACCCAGACCGTGAGATCCAGCATGCGTCCGTCAGCATCCAGGGAGGCGACGTAGTCGGTGCTCCAGTTCTGACCGCCGGTGATGTAGCTCAGTTCCAGAAGGGCATCACCGGGACGGGCCGCTTCGATCTCCCAAACCACCGCCGGGCGCGTCACGACGCCTGCGGGCAGCCCGGGGAAGACGAGTTGAGCCTCGGGATTGACGAGGATCTCGTCGCCGGCGCGCACCACGATGCCATCGCGGGCTGACAGCAGGGTTGCAGGGAGTCGCCGCTCGCCGCCGTTCGCGGTGCTCTGGGCAACGTGCTCATCGCCCTTGGAGCGAACGATGCGGCTGAACGCGAGCTCACTGGCGCATCGTCACTCGCCC
>JAPUKF010000034.1 GCA_027295805.1 Acidobacteriota bacterium
GCGAAACGCCAGGTCTTTTCGGTCTGGACCTCCACTCCCGCCACGCCGCAGATGACGGAGATGGCTGTGTCCACAACTTTAAGGGCGGCATTGGCCTCGTGGACAAAGCCAGCCGCACCTGGCGTGTCAAGAATATTGATCTTCTTGCCATCCCAGGGGAAGTGGGCCAGGGCCGCGGCGATGGACATCTTGCGCTCGATCTCTTCAGGATCCGAGTCGGTGACCGCACTGCCATCGTCCACTTGACCCAGGCGTTTGACCGCGCCGCTGGCGTAGAGCAGCGAGGAGGTCACGGTGGTCTTGCCGCTGGAACCGTGACCGATGAATCCCACGTTACGGATATCGACGGTATCAAACGCACTCATGGGTGACTCCCTGACTTCTTCTGTGCTTCGTCACAGGAAGCGGGATCCTACCACCTCTGGCAGGTGCGAGAGGGCCGGTGGACCGGCCTTTCTGCCGCCCGGGGCAGGTTTTTTCGCACCTGGGGGCTTCTCAGTTGGATGGTGCCGGCTTGGCTGGAGCCTTGGCGGCGGACACCTTGGCGGCAGTCCTGGCGGCGGCCAGTTCCTCCCTGCTGAGCCGGCCCGCGCGCGCCAGCATGTTGTCCAGCATGTCGCGGGCAGTCTGGCAGGTGGGATCCAGGACGACGCAGCGTGCCACCGTGTCGCCGCGACATCCGCAGATGCAGTCGACACCGTTGGCCCTCTTCAGGAGCCAGTCCCGTTGCCCTTCGCTCAGGCTATCCATGTCGTATCCCGGAAATTCATCGTAAACCTGAGTCTCGACCTGAATATTGAGGTTTCCGGTCTGGGAAACGATCTTGCCGGAGTGACGCAACGCTTCGGCCGTGACCTGGGCCGGGACGGCAATCACCTCCTGGGTCTTTTCGCCGGCAGTCTCTTCGGAGGCAGGTTGCTTGTCCTTCTCGGCGGCTTTCTCACCCTCGGCATGAACCGGTGCCAGGCACACGGCGGCGCCCAGGAAGGCGGTCACGAGCAGGGCGTAAACGGTGTTCAGACGGCTTTTCATCCTGTCACTCCACATATTTGAGGGGGGCGGGAACAGGAAAAAGTCTACGCTGGTGCAGTCCCAACGTCAAGGTGAACCCTCTTCGATCCGGTCGAGCCGGCGGAACAGGTAAGCTTCACGGCGGCTGGAGGCGGCACCGTCCCCGATTTCCAGTTCCACGGTTCCGTCGTAGGCGAGAATCAACGGCTCACCCGCCGCGTCCAGGATGGTCCAGGTCATCCGGTCATGCCGGGCAAGGCCCCGGGCCTGGGTACCGTCCGGTCCCGGGCGCCAATCCACCGTCAGATCCATCTTCACAGCCACCGCCAGGGCGGTCAGTTCGACCTGCTCATCGGGCTGCTGCACCGGCGCCTCCATGGTGACGCCGACCGGGGGGAGGGGCGGGCGCCAGGTCACCCTGAACGGTTCCCGCCCCAGCGGCTTGTACTCGGTCTGCCCCCGCACCCGGCCGCGGGCGTCCGCCGGTGGCGCGGCCGGCGGCGGGGACGCTGCCACGATGCCAAGATCCTCTCCTGGCGTGCTTTTCACGAGCCAGAAGTCGAAGTCATGAAGAACAGTTTCACCCGCCGCCAGGGAGGCAAAGGTCGTCGGCGAGAGGATCAGGGAGGCCAGCCCGGCGGCGCTGCGTGAGGCGGCGTTGAGACCGAAGCCGTCGTCCGTGGTTCGCACCGTGAGGGCGCGGGCGCGGCTGCGCGTTTCCGCGGGTGGGCGGGTTATCTGGGGCTCCATCCTGACCCCACCCTCAGCCGGATTGACATGGATGAGGCGAGTACGCCGGTCCCGAGGCGTTCCCAGGCGGCTGAGAGAATTCCCATCCGCCGAGTAGAGGGTGTTCTCCTCTTTCAGGGTGAAACCGCCTTGTCCGTCCTCTTCCTCGATGAGCAGACGGGACAGGAGAAAGCCCACCTGAGGAGCCGGCGCCAGGTTCGGTTGCGAGATGTCGGTCTTGCTGTAGCCGCGAAAATGAAGACTCCGCCCGGCGCGAAGCAGGGGAAGGCGGGGGATGGATTCATCCACCTCCGGGGCGCGGTGGGAGGGAGCCGGCGCCGCAGCGCAGGCCCAGAAGGCGACCGCCATGACGGCTGCGCCGAGAGGGTACGAAATGCGCATGGGTGGACCGTACCGGTCACCTCTCGGGCCGTCAATGGCTATAGACTGGATAGGTCATGCTGGCACCTGCCCCTCTGCAAGCCGACAATCTGTCTGATTTTTTCTTCACCAGTGCCGCCGCCCATGCTTCACTCCCGATTCTGCGCCGGCGCCAGGGAGGTGGCTTCTCCCGCATGACCTACCGGGAAGCCGCTGAGCAGGTGCGCTATCTTGCGGCCGGGCTGACCCTGCTGGGCGTCCGGCGCGGCGACCGGGTCGGTCTCGTTTCCGAGAACTGGGATCGGTGGTTGCTGGCCGACCTGGCCATCCTGGCCTGCGGAGCGGTGGATGTGCCGCGCCCCTCCCGGCTGACCAGCGAAGAACTGGCCGTGACGCTTGCTCATGCCGGTTGCCGGTTCATTCTCGTGGCAGGACCCGAGGAGCTGGCACGGGTGGAGAGCATGCGCCGCCATCTCCCCGGCCTGGTGGATGTGGTGGATCTCTCCGATGGGCGGGATCCCCGGCACACGGCCCGCAGCTTCAGTGAACTCGTGGAAGCAGGGCGGAAAGCCCTGGACCAGGGGCGGCTGCCGGAGAACTTTCCGGTGCCGGATGTGGGCAGGGACGACCTGGCGACCATCGTGTACACCTCCGGGACCACCGGCCGTCCCAAGGGCGTCATGCTGACCCACGGCAACATCCTGTCCAACATTGCCGCCATCCTGACCGTCATCCAGATTCCGACCGGTGAGAGCCTGCTCTCCATCCTCCCCAGCTGGCACATGTACGAACGGACCGTGGAGTATGCCGGGCTGGGATCCGGCGCGGAGATTGTCTACTCCTCCCTGCGCACTCTCAAGGACGATCTGCGCCAGGTGCGGCCCGGTTTTCTTGCTTCCGTGCCGAGGCTCTGGGCCAGCATTCACCAGCGGGCCATGGCCGCCATCGCCGAGGCGTCACCCCTGCGCCGGGGCCTGGCCCTGGCAGCGTGGACCGCCGGAACGCGGGCGGTCGTGGCCCGCCGGGTCCTGGCCGGCGAACCCGCCGCGGAAAACGGCCCTCAGCGACCCGGCAGGCTGCGGGCGCTCCTGGAATACCTGGCCTTCACACCGATTCTGCACCTGGTGACCCGGGGCCTGGTCTTTCACCGGGTGCGCGCCGCCACAGGCGGCCGCTTGCGGGGCGCCCTTTCGGGGGGCGCCACCCTGTCTCTGGATCTGGACCTCTTTTTCGAGGTGGTGGGCCTGCGCCTGCTCAATGGTTATGGACTGACCGAGACCTCGCCCGTCCTGACCTGCCGGCAGTTCTCACACAACATTCCCGGCACGGTGGGCCGCCCTCTGCCCGGCACCGAGGTGCGTATCGTGGATGAGAGCGGTGGGGACCAGCCTGCCGGCCGGCAGGGGCGGATTCTGGTGCGCGGTCCCCAGGTGATGCGCGGGTACTACCGGGATCCGGAGGCCACCGCCGCCGTTCTGGACAGGGAGGGATGGTTCGATACGGGGGATCTGGGTCGGCTACTTGCCGGTGGCGACCTGATCCTCACCGGACGTCTCAAGGACACCATCGTCCTCGCCAACGGGGAGAACGTGGAACCGGAGCCGATCGAGGAGCGCATCAAGTCCAGCCGCTACGTGGACCAGGTCATGGTCGTGGGCCAGGACCGGGACTACCTGGCTGCCCTGGTGGTGCCCGCTTCTGCCGAACTGCGCTCCTGGGCGCGGCGCCACGGGAGTCCCGATGTCGCACCTGCCGCCCTTGCCGCCGACACCGAGGTTCAGAATCTGATGCGCCGGCAGGTGG
>JAPUKF010000340.1 GCA_027295805.1 Acidobacteriota bacterium
TCCCGCTGCTTATCTGGCGGAGCAGGCTCGGAACCGGGTGATCCCCGGCGCGTCCTGGGCTTTCTGCCGTGGCGAGGAGACGATCTCCGCCGGTGCCGTGGGCTGGGCGAGCCTCGTGCCCCACCGCCGCAAGGCGCTGGACTCCACGGTTTACGACCTGGCATCCCTGACCAAGCAGCTGGTCACAGCCACCCTGGCCTTGCTGCTGGCCCGGGAAGATGTCGTGAGCCTGGATGAACCGGTAGGGGAGCGGCTCCCGGAACTGGACGGTTCGCCCTGGGAGCAGGTGACGCTGCTGGATCTGCTCACTCATGAGGCACGCCTGCCGGCGTGGGAGCCTCTCTACCTGCATGGCTCGGACCTGCCGGCGTACCTGCGCCGGGTGGCCGCCCTGCGTCCGCTCCCGGACGCCGGAGTGACTTACTCCGACCTGGGTTACATCCTGGCGGGTGCCCTGCTGGAACGTGCGGCCCGGACACCTCTGGACCGCCTTTTCCGCCGCTGGGTGACCGACCCTCTGTCCCGGCTCGCGGTTGCCGGTTCCCTGCCGGTTCGCTTTCGGCCGCCGCTGGCCTGGCGCGGGCGGGTGGCACCGACCGAGGCGGATGACCGGGTTGAACGGGCGCTGATGGCTGAAATGTACGGATTCAAGGCCGTGGCCGAGTACGATGGCTGGCGCCGGGGAGTCGTGCGGGGTGAGGTTCATGACCGCAATGCCGCGGTGCTGGGCGGTGTGGCCGGCCATGCCGGACTGTTTGGCACCGCCGCCGGCGTGGCCATCCTGGCGCGCCAGTTCCTCCCGGGATCCGAGCTGTTCGATCTGGATGAACTGGGCCTGTTCGTGACCCCTCGCACCTCACCCCAGGGTGACCTGCGCACCATCGGCTTTCAGGTGCCTCAGGGCGACGACGCTGTCACGGCGGCCGCCTTCTCATCCAGGGCCTTCGGCCATACGGGATTCACCGGGACCAGCCTGTTCATCGACCCCGGAGATGCCACCATTTGCGTCCTCCTCACCAACCGGGTCCATCCGGGCCAGGGAACCACCGACATGCTGGCCCTGCGCCGGGGCTTTCACCAGGCCGTGGCGCGGGTGCTGGCCCGCTGAAGGCCTGCCGGCCCGGTGCAGCGGGTTCCGCGCCCTGCGCTAGAATTGAGAGGTGAATTCCTCCTCCGCCAGCCCGGCCCTGCCGGGCGTGGGGCGCGTGGACCAGTCTTACTTCCGGCTCGGTCACGCCTTCCTCATCGCCCTGGTGCTGCACCTCATGCTGCTTCTCCTGGTGGCCCTTTTCCCTGAGGTCTTCGCGCCGCCATCGGTTCTGGTGATGGCTCCCGACACCAAGCCGCCCCCGGTGAGATTTACATTCATCGATGTTCCCGATGACAACCTGGTGGCTGAAAATCCCGATGCCGACTTCCTGTCCGATAAAGTGCGAGAAGAGGCGGGCCCGACGCCCTCGGTGACCACACCCGAGGGCAAGCTGCCGCCCTCGGAGGGGAATACCCCCGAGAAGGTGGCTTTCGGGGCCGAGGTCCAACCGCCGTCGCCGCCGAGCCCAGCTGCCCCGCGGTTGCCGCGGACAGCTGTGGCGCAACCGCCGGAACCCGAGCCGGCCGCCCGGGCGGAAACTTCCGCGGCCGAAGATTCCGAGACCCTCGAGTCACAGCCGGCGCCGGTTGTGGAAGATGAGCAAGGGCCCGCCAAGGAGGACCCCCTGGCCCGCCGGGCCCGGGAAGGAGCCGGCGACGCTGGCGAAACAGGTGAGAATCAGCGTCCTATCGATCCCCGGCAAAAGAAATTCAGTCAGGCCCTGGACCGGATGACCACGCGTCCGCTGCCCACCGATCTGCAGGCGGTGGCGCCGCCTTCCCAGACACCGCCGCGGTTGCAGTCGGGCAAATCGACCCAGTGGCAGTTCAACAACCCAGACCCGGCCTATCCGGTCAAGGTCGGAAGCATCTCGTTCGACTCCAAGGGAGCCGACTTCGGGCCCTGGCTGGCCGAGTTTCACCGGCGGGTTCTGGCCGAATGGAACAGCAATATCAATGCGTGGCACGAAAAGTTGTGGCGCGAGATTGTGGGTGCCCCCGTGGCTCCCGACGCCATGAAGCAGAACGCCTTCGCGCGGCGCATCAACAGCACGCGCGGGGTCACCGGCATCATTTTCCTGGTGACCCGTGAAGGCTCGGTCATCGACCTGGAGCTCATCCATCCCTCCGGCACCGTGGAACTGGACCGCTCGGTGCAAAAGACTCTGCGGAATGTCCTTCTGCCCCCCCTGCCGGACGATTTCCCCGATGCCGTGCTGCCCATCCGGGCCGGTTTCTACTACAACGTGGAGCCGCCGGAATGAGCGCCAGGAAGGGTTCCAGCCCCGGTCGCGTTGACACTCCCGAAGAGCGGGCGGTATCCTCACCGCCCGCAACCCCTGACGCCGGAGGAAGCCGTTGAGCCTGCTGGTACTGTTCCAACAGGGCGGGTGGCTCATGTGGCCCCTGCTGATCTGTTCCCTTGCCGCCCTCGCCATCATCATCGATCGCACGGTCAACCTGCGCCACAACCGCTTCATGCCGCCGGTGGTCACCACGCGCATCGAGACGCTGGTGGAATCAGGGGCCATCGGCCGGGCCATGGGTGCCTGTCGTGAGAGGCCGGGGGTCTTTCCCAACATCATCCTGGCGGCCCTGGATTCGTACCAGTTCGGGCGGGAGGTCACCCGTGAGGCCATCGAGGCGGCGGGGCGGCGGGAGATTCCCAGGGTCAGCCGCTACCTGGCGGCTCTCAATACCATCGCCGCGGTGTCGCCGTTGCTGGGCCTGCTGGGCACGGTCCTGGGCATGATCCAGGTCTTCAAGGTCGTGGCGGAGCAGGGCCTGGGACAGGCGTCATCCCTGTCCGGTGGTATCGCTGTAGCCCTGATCACCACAGCTTTCGGCCTCATGGTGGCCATTCCCAGCCTGGTCATGTACAACGTTTTCAGCAAGCGGGCCGAGGGCATCATCCTGGATATCGAGAGCCGCGTGCTTGCCCTCCTGAACCGCCTCTTTCTGCCCGACGGCACTCCGGTGACCAGTGCCGAGACCCCC
>JAPUKF010000341.1 GCA_027295805.1 Acidobacteriota bacterium
CCACCGTCTCCTCGCTGGTGGCCTCGGGAACGACTAACTCCACGAGCTTCATGATGTGCACCGGGTTGAAGAAGTGCATTCCCACCACCTTCGAGGCGCGCGATGTCACCCGGGCCAGCTCCGTCACCGAGAGCGAGGAAGTATTGCTGGCAAGAATCGTCCGCTCATCACAGGCCTTGTCCAGAGCACGAAAGATCCCCGCCTTCAGATCGGCATTCTCGGGCACCGCCTCGATGACCAGGTCCACGTCCGCGACAGAGGTCTCCATCTCCGTCGACGTACCAATGAGATGCAACGCCCGATCCCGTTCCTCTTCAGATACCTTGCCGCGCTCGACCCCACCCTCCAGAGCCTCCCGGATTCCTTTCACCGCCCCATCCAGAAGATCACGCGAGAGATCCGTCAACGTGACCCTGCAACCGGCCTGCGCCACCACCTGAGCAATTCCCCGCCCCATGGTCCCCGCACCCACAACCACAACCTTCCTCACCTGTTGCAAGCTCTTCTCCCCAAGCATCAAGTAGATGTGAGAGCGCATTCTAGCTCCCAAGAGGAGCCAGAACAAGGAACATGGCAAGAGCGGCCCGTCAGCCTGTCGCGGCCAAGCGCCGTTGAACGGGCGGCTGTCGGACACAGCGTCCAGAAGCCGCCCGCGAGTAGAGCGACAAGCCCGGCGCAACGCCGGGCGCCGGAGCGCGCGCGTGCCGCGACAGGCTGACGGGCCGCGGTGGACCAACAACGGCACCATCGCCAAGGTTTGACCCCCAGCAACCCCGCCGCTAGAATCACACGTCCCCAGGAGGCCTGATGCCCGAATCCACGGCACTGATCACCAACGACGCGGTCGTCCTCGGCCTGCTCATGGCCATCCTGGCCTTCGTGTTCCACACCTCGCACAGCGACAGCCCGCGCTGGAAAAAGTTCTACAAGTACGTGCCGTCTTTACTGCTGTGCTACTTCATCCCGTCCATCTTCAACTCGCTGGGGATCATCTCCGGGGACGAATCCCGGCTGTACTTCGTCGCGTCGCGCTACCTGCTGCCGGCCTGTCTCGTCCTGCTCACCCTGAGCATCGACCTTCCCGGCATCCTCCGCCTGGGCCCCAAGGCCCTGATCATGTTCTTCACCGCCACGGCGGGGATCATCATCGGCGGGCCGCTTGCCGTCGTCATCGTCGGCTGGATCAACCCGGAGATCGTCGGCGGCCAGGGCCCGGAGGCCGTATGGAGGGGCCTGGCCACCGTGGCGGGCAGCTGGATCGGTGGCGGCGCCAACATGGCCGCCATGAAGGAGGTGTTCGAGGTAGGCGATCGCCTGTTCTCGCAGATGATCGCCGTGGACGTCCTGGTGGCCAACGTATGGATGGCGGTACTGCTCTACATGGCCGGCCGGTCGAAGGCCATCGACGCGAAGGCAGGGGCCGACGTCAGCGCCATCGACGCCCTGCGCGACAAGGTGGCCGCCTACCAGTCGAGCATCACGCGCATCCCCCAACTGCCCGACACCATGAAGGTGGCGGCGGTGGGTTTCGGGGTCACCGGCATCGCCCACCTCGGGGCCGACACCATCGCACCGTGGATCGCAGAGGTGGCGCCGGGCCTGGCACGCCTGAGCCTCACCAGTGGGTTCTTCTGGATCGTGGTCATCGCCACCACCGGCGGGCTGCTGCTGTCGTTCACACGCTTACGTCAACTGGAGGGCGTGGGCGCCTCGCGAATGGGCTCGGCCTTTCTCTACGTGCTGGTGGCCACCATCGGCATGAAGATGGATATTGGCGCCATCTTCGATGCCCCCTGGCTGTTCCTCATCGGCGGCATCTGGCTGGCGTTCCACGGCATCCTGCTGCTGGTGGTGGCGCGACTCATCCGCGCGCCGTTGTTCTTCCTGGCCGTGGGCAGCCAGGCCAACGTGGGCGGCGCCGCCTCGGCACCCATCGTTGCTTCTGCGTTCCACCCGGCGCTGGCGCCGGTGGGCGTGCTGCTGGCGGTCCTGGGCTATGCCCTGGGAACGTACTGCGCCTGGATCTGCGCGCACCTCATGCGCATCGTCGCATCCTGAGAAAATCGGGGTCGGGCTAGACTCTATACCTCGCTGTGCGGGGCCGTCGAACGGCAATCGATGACCGAGGTATAGAGTTTAGCTCCGACCCCGATTTTCGTCGCGCTGCTGGTGCTGCCGGATCTGTTCCTGGACGATACGGTGCGTGGCCAGGCGATCCAGGTGGGAGGCCAGTTCGTGAAGCTGGTTGCCGGTGAGGGCATGCTCCCGCGTCACCAGCGTGACTACCTTCCTCAGCACTTCGTCCAGTTCGGAGTCAGGTTCGGGGGGGGCAGCGGTGGTCACGCCGTGCCCTCGAGCTCCGCCGCCTGATCGCACACCGAGCGGATGGTGACCCCGGGCGCGAGCTTCAGCCCCTCTTCATAGTCGTACATGAAGATGGTCTCCCAGGGACAGAACTTGGCGCACAGCTTGCAGCCGATGCAGCGGTCCAGGTCGATCTCCACCAGCTTGTTCATGTCGGGGTGATGGAGCCCGGGGATGATCTCGATGCAGTCCACCGGGCAGAAGGCGATGCAAGCCTCGCAGCCGGTGCACCCCGCCTGCTCCACCACGGCCGTCAGGGCGGGAACC
>JAPUKF010000035.1 GCA_027295805.1 Acidobacteriota bacterium
GCATGGGAAAATGCTAGCAAGGCCTCGCGTGCCCGTCCACCAGCCGGTCTTGCGCTACCATCTGGTGCATGCGACTCGCTCTGTTCGACGTCGATGGCACCCTGATCGATGCCGATGGCAGCGGTCGCCGGGCTCTGGAAAAGGCTTTCGCGGAAACCTTTGATCTGGGAGAGACTCCTGAACTTGCCGGCCGGGTGCGCTTCAGCGGCGAACTGGATCCGGTGATCCACCGGGAGATCGCGCGTCTTCTGGGCATCAGCAGCAAGGAACTGGAGGCCGGGCGGAAGCGGCTGCTGGCCTCCTACCTGGCACACCTGGAGTCTGCCTGTGGGCGTCCTGGAAAGAGCCGGGTTCTCCCCGGCGTGCAGCGGCTCCTGGAGCGACTGCATGCGACCAGGGATCTGCAACTGGGTCTGATCACGGGCAATCTCGAAGCGGGCGCCCGCATCAAGATGGCGCCGCACCATCTGAATCATTTCTTTCCCTCGGGAGGCTTCGGTGAGGACGGGCCGGATCGCGCGGCGGTGGCCCGGGTCGCCGTGGAGCGGGTGGCAGCGGGACCGGCCGGCCCGGTGGAAGCCGCTCTGGTGACGATCATCGGAGACTCGGAGCGGGACGTCGAATGCGGGCGCAGCAACAGTTACCGGACGCTGGCCGTGGCCTCCGGCTGGACCTCCTGGCAGGACCTGGCCGCCGCGGAGCCGGATCACTTGGTGGCGGACTTGGTCGACACCGATAGGCTCCTGGAGATACTTACAAAGTGAAGGGAACAAAGGGGATGACCTTAGCGTTATTGCCCCGTGAGGGAGAGCCCTGTATATCTTAGGGGCGGAAGAGGGGGGGAGTGCCTGGTGACGAACCGAGGAGGCAGGAGAGAGGGCGGCATGAGCCGCTTCCCAGTCTGGCTGCTGGCGGCCGGCCTGCTTCTCGCAGCACCGCCCGGCGTCAGCCGGGGTCAGACCCTGCCTGAGTGGCCTTCCCTCACCCAGCGTGTTCGCTTCTGGCAGGATATCTACACGCGCTATTCAACACGTCAGGCCGTGATCCATGACGAATACCATCCCCAGGTCGTTTACGGTGTGATCGATCTCGGGGGAGAGCCCGATGGCGGATTGATGCCTCCCCCCGAGACCGACGAGGAGATCATGCGCCTGGCCGGTGACAGGGTCGCGGACATTCTGCGCCGTCTCGATGGGTTCTCCGGTGATCCCTCCAGCCTGGGCGCCATGGCACGCGAAGTGGCCACGGCGATGAAGAAGCTTCCGGCCTCGACATCTCCGGCTGCTGCCGCCTCCCAGGTGCGCGTTCAGCGCGGCCAGTCCGATCGGTTCCGGCTGGGCCTCATTCGCGCCGGCCGCTATCATGCGCGCTATCGCCAGATGGCGCGCCAGGCGGGAGTCCCTGAGGATCTGGCCTACCTGCCTCACGTGGAATCCGCGTTTGATCCCCTGGCCCGGTCCGGGGCCGGTGCTGCCGGCATCTGGCAACTCATGAGGGGCACGGGGCGGCAGTACCTGACCATTGACTCGACGCGGGATGAGCGCCTCGACCCATGGCTCTCCGCCGCCGCAGCCTATACCTATCTGCGTCAGGCCCATGATCTCCTGGGCTCATGGCCGCTGGCGATCACAGCGTATAACCACGGCGCCAACGGCATGCGCCGGGCGCAGAAGCAGTTCGGCAATGATCTTCCCGCCATCATCGATAAATATAAGGCGCGCACCTTCGGCTTCGCTTCACGCAATTTCTATGCTGAATTCTTGGCTGCGCGCCGCATTGCCTCCGACCCGGCGCGCTGGTTCGGCGCCCTGGCCATGGACGCGGCCATCGAGTTTGAGACGTTCACTGTGCCCCAGTTCGTGGAGCCGGCCACCCTGGAGAACTATTTCTCCCTCTCGCGGCAGGCTCTTCGCGGCCTCAACCCGGCCCTTGAATCCACGGTCTGGAGAGGGGATGGTCTGATTCCCGCGGGGTACGATCTGCGCGTCCCCGCCGGGATGGCAGCAGGTCTGGCCGCCGGCTGGGAATCCCTGCCGGTCACTCTGCGCTTCCAGAGGACCGTGCGCGCGGAATGGTACAAGGTGCGTCGCGGTGACAATCTGGGCGTGATTGCCCGCAGGCATGGGACCTCGGTGAATGCCCTGCGCCGCCTGAATGGGCTCCACGGCAAGCGCTTCATCTATCCCGGTCAGAGGCTGAAGATGAGCGAAGACCGGAAGTACGTGCCCGTGGATGGAGGCAGCAGTCAGCGCGGTCCGGTCCATGTTGTTCGTCGAGGTGAGACCTTGTCGGGAATCGGGCGCCGCTACGGGGTCGCCCTTGCAGAGTTGATCCGGGTCAACGGCATCGGCGATGCATCGCGCCTGCTGGTGGGCCAGGTCCTGATTCTTCCCGCGGCCCATTAGATTCCGATCCGCCACTGGCCTGGCAGGGACAACCCGCCTATGTTCAGCCCTGCGCCATGGGCAGCTTGATCGTCATTCTTCTTGCAGGCATTCTGCCGGTCGTTGTGCCGGCGGACGCACCTCATGATGCGGTTTCGGATTATTACGAGGTCCATCTGTTGCCGGGGCGAGGTGAGGCCCGCATCACCTTCTGGCCTGGAGACGGAGGTGCCCCGGCGGAGCAGCTGCTGGTCTCCGGGGACGACACCCATGCATTCCGGGTCGAACCGGGAAACTCATATCTGTTCCCGGAATCGCGCTGGGACCGCTCAACGGGCAATCGCCAGGGCCCATTCACCATTGCCGTGACCACGCGCGAAGATGAGGCCGTGCGAGCCTCGGGACACTTGACCTCCCGGGATGAGGCTGGGGAACCGGGATTCAGGACGACACGCTTCAGCGGGGGTGCCCGGGATCGTGGTCTGGGACTCTATGTGGTCGCACGTCCAGCCATGGCCGATGGCGGCTTCCCTCCCGGACCCGCCTGGGCCGAAGATATTCTGAACCAGGCGCTGGAGATCCTGAGTGACCTGTTCGGCGCGCTGCCGTCGGGCTTGCCGGCTGTGATCGTGGTGGATTATCCGCGGCCTCTGGCCAAGGCATTGCCCGGCGCCCTGTTTCTGGACCGGCGCCTGGTGCAGCGGAATGGCCCGCCTCCCGCCAGCAGAGTGGCCGTGCTGGCCCACGAAGCGGGCCATCTCTGGTGGCCTAATCGCGTGCGCTCACGGGGTCCGGGGGCCTCAGCCCTGCACGAAGGGCTGGCGGAGTTCGGTGCCTGCCGCGTGGTGAGAGGCATCCTGAGTCCTGCCGCCGAAGAGGCTCGCTGGCAGGCCCTGCGGGATGAATACATGGCGGCCAGTGAGTCCATGCTGGCAGCCGGGGTCTCCCTCGTCCACCGTGGACGAGGCGGCGACTACGGACGCGCTCTGCGCTACGCCCGTTCAGCCTGGGTGGTGCGGATGCTGGCCGCCCGAGTCGGCGAAAAAGCGTTCCGGGAAGGACTAGCCGGCATCCTGGCGGGGCGCTGGGATCTGAGCTGGGACGGACTGACGGCGGCGCTGGCGACGACATCCGGTGTGGATCTCGGCCCGTTTCATGCAACCTGGATTGCGCAACCGGGTCATCCGGATGTGCAGATCAGTCGGCAGCCCTTCCCCCAGCCACCCGTCCTGCACAACGAGGGTGGGGGTGGAGGTGAACTGCCGGTGGGTTCCCGTTGCGATGACGGCACTCCTATCACCATGGCCTGGATGGCGATCCCGCCGGGGGAGGAACGGCCCTGGCCCGGTTCCCTGTCTCCAGCTTGCAGTCTGGTTGTGGACCCCGTCGGCCGGTTCCTGGTGGGATCTCGTGGCCCCGCCGCCCTGCCGGGACTCACCCTGGGGAGGGCCTGGGGCTTCCCCGTGGTGACGTCGGTGGCAGATGGTTCCCAGGCGGACGTCGCCGGGTTGCGCCGGGGTGATCTGATCGTTGACGTGGACGGCCAGCCCCAGGACGAGACACGGGTCAATGCCCTGGTGCGGCGGATGAGCAGTGGGATTCCTTTGCGCCTGCGAGTGCGCCGCGGCCAGGGAGAACTGGTGATCGTCTTTCAGCCGCCGGGCATCCAACCCTAGCCTGACATTTCCCGCCGGCGCCAGCCCATGTCCATGTCGGTGCAATCCGGACACAGGGGGAAGATGGCACCGTCTTCGACCTGGACCACTGTGTTGCGGTCTGCCAGGCGGCAGGTCTCACAGAGATAGGAACCGGCCAGGTGGCAGCGTTCTCCCGGCTTGAAGAGATCCGACGCGGTATCACGACCGCGGAACTGAACCGGCATGGGCTATCTCCTTCGGGGCGCAGGTGGCAATCGGGGAAGTCGTATTCTGGCACGGGCGCGGTCAGCACGCAACGCCTGCCCGGCTCAGTGCGCCCGGCGTGCCATGGTGATGCCGCTGAGGACAAGAAGTGCCCCCAGGATGAGATTCCAGGTCAGGGGTTCGTTCTCCACCAGGGTTCCCAGGAGCAGGGCGATGATGGGAGTGACGTACACGATGAACGACAGCCGGGCGATGGGCAGAGTCCGCATCAGCCAGAAGTAGATGCTGAAGGCCACGGCGGAGCCGAAGATCGCCAGATAGAGCAGTGCGACCGTGCCGCGCACCGTCCAGGTCCAGGAAGCTTCTCCCTCGCTGGCCAGGGAAACCGCCATCAGGATCAGTCCTCCGTAGAGCATCGGTCGGAGGTTGATGAGAAATGGATCGAGATGGGCGAGCCTGCGCTTGACCATGACCGTGGCAACGGCCGATGAAAGAGCTGAAAGGAGGATCAGGATGCTTCCTGTCAGCGGCTGTGTGCCATCCATGCCTATCTGGTCCCGGAAAAGAAGAGCGACACCGGCGAGGCCGAAGGCCAGACCACCCATGAGAGGGAGTGTGATTCTCTCTCCGGTCCGACCGGACTGAGCGAGAAGAGTCACGAAGAGGGGATAGGTGGCGAAGAGGACGGCGGTCAGGCCGGATGAAATGTGCTGTTCGCCCCAGTAGACGCAGGCGTAAGGCAGGGCGACCATGGTCATGGCGAGGACCAGCCAGTACCCGGTGCCCGGTCGTTCTCTGACGGGCAGTCGGCGCCGTCCCGCCACCACAGCCAGCAGAAGGCCGGCCACCATGAAGCGCAGGCCGGCAGCCCGCAGAGGGGGCATGTCCTGAACATTGATGCGGATGGCGAGCCAGGTCGAGCCCCAGATAAGACAGATGACAGTCAGGGCGAGGATGATCCTGGCTTTGGGGTGTTGAGGCAAGCGGCTCTCTCGGTGGCAAAATCGGGGGCTTGACCCGGTCGGGGTCAAGGACACGCCAGTTTAGCGTTTTGGAGATGATTCGGGCGGTGATGGACAGGGTACCCCGGCAGCCCCAGATTGGCCTGGTCAGCTGAACACAGGCGGTTGCCTTTGCCGCCGGGGGATAAAGTCATTTCTCGCACCGCCGCCAGGAAAGATGGCAAGGGCCGTGGACGCGGGCTGCATCTGCAGCTGAGATCGATCCGCGGGCGCCTGCTGTTCATGCTCCTGGTCCTGGCCCTGACTCCCATGGTGTTGACCGGTTTTCTCTCCGGGTATTATGGCAAGCGCCTTCTCCAGCAATCCATCGGTTCTAATTTTCAGAAGGTGGCACGGGCGGTGGTCAGCTCCGTGGACCAGGCGATCGAACAACGTCGCCAGGCGGTGGCGGACATGGCGGTCTTTCCCTCGGTCCAGGAACTGGCGGCGCGAGGCCGGCCGGGTTCGCTGCGGG
>JAPUKF010000036.1 GCA_027295805.1 Acidobacteriota bacterium
GACACCAAACTGGGAGAGGGCCAGCCCGACCATGATCGCGGCCACGCCTCCCAGGACCCATGGGTTCTGCAGCGCCGCTCCGAACAGGCGGCCGCTGAGGGCCGTCACCACTCCCAGGGTGGAATAGGTCGCCGACATTCCCAGCACGTAGAGAGACGAGAGGCCCAGGGTCCCCCAGGTGGAACGCTTGGCCTGGCCGCCGAAGAAGGCGATGGTGATGGGGATGAGGGGAAAGACGCAGGGTGTGAGGTTGAGAGCCAGGCCGCCCAGGTAGATCAAGCCGAACACGAGCAGGGAGGCACCGGCGACACCGTCCTCGCCGGGGATCGCCATGGCGGCGCCATTTCCGGCCGCAGGCGCCTGTGCAGCCAGCGGCGCGAACAGTTCCGGGTTCAGGGGCGCCACCGCCTCCCCCGGCGTGGCCACCCTGACTGCCACCTCGAACGGCACGTCCGCCGGCGGCAGGCAGATATGATCGTTGCACGCCTGGTAGGTGAGTGTCCCGCTCAGGGCGATGGGCCCAGGGTCGGTGCCCGGCTCGACCCGGAAGGGAAGACCGGTGACCAGCCTTCCCTCGTAAACGCGCAAGGGAGCCTCGGCGAATTCGAACTTGACCATGTGCCCCTCGGCGTAGAGGGGATCCAGGAACACCAGGCCGTCCTGCTCCACCATGGCCAGAGTCGTGGGGATGAGGAACTCCTGGCTGGGGATATGGGCATTGATATGCCAGCCTTCAAGGATATCTCCCACCACCGCCAGCATTCCCTGGCCACCGGCATGGACACCACTGAGGGAGACGAAGGCCGAGACGGCCACCACATCTTCCGGAGCCGGCAGGTCCTCCTCCTGCGCCCTGGGAGTCAGGGGCAGGAGCAGGGCCATGGCCAGCATGAGCAGGCCGGCCTGGACGCGGGCCTTCTGGGAAGATCTGAGCATCTCGTCTCCTGTCACGGGGAAACCATCTCCAGGGGGAGATTATTGCCACGGCCGGGTTTCCTTGCAAGACGGCTCCCGCTTGCCCGGGCCTCTATCGGCACCTAAATTCGGAAAGAGGGGCTCATGCCGATGAAATTCACATCTAGAGGGGGAACAGAAGTTTCCCTCAATCTGCTCCTGTTCATCACTCTGATGGCCATGGGACCTCTACCGGTGCCCGCCGCGGTGGGGCCCATCCCGGTGACCGACAGGGACCTGGCCGCCGCCGTCAGCACCGCCCTGGACAGGGACCTGACCCTGAGTCGACTCCGGCTCACTGTTCAGGCCAGCAGTGGGAAGGTGACCCTGAACGGCCAGGTTCCCAATCTGAACCTCCAGCGGGAGGCGATCCGGTTGGCGGCGGGCCAGCGCGGTGTCCTGGCCATCGACGACCGGATCGAACTGAGGACCGGAGATCCCGCCGATCGCACCGTTCTCCTGCGCATCGAATCGGTCCTGGCACCCTACGCCGACCTGCGGGAGCCAAACCTGCGGATCAAAGTCGATTCGGGGCGAGTCTTGCCCAGCGGCACGGTGGGGACCATCGGGCGCCTTCTCTTCCTTGAAGAACGCCTCTCGGGGATCACCGGCGTGCGCTTCGTGGATCTCTCGGACGTCTCCCTGGAAACGGAGCGCAGCAGTCCCGCCGCTGACGAGATCCTGCACGATGCGATCCTGGCCTTGTTGCGGAATCCCATGATCTTCCCGGTTTCCGGCAATATCCAGGTGGACGTGGTGGACGGAGAGGCCATCCTGAGCGGTGAAGTGCCCCGCCTGATCGACAGCATGGAAGCCGAATTCGTGGCCGGCCTGGTGAGCGGGTCAGGCAATATCCAGAATGAGTTGACCATCAACCCGCATCACGGCCGCACCCGGATCTGGGACCCTTCCGGGCCCTGATTGACGTGTCTTGACGGAAATGGTTGTCTAGCTCCCCAGCCTCGAGACGATCCGAGGGAAGGAGATGCCTGGTGAAAGCACGATCCATCCCCGTCAGGATGTGGGCCACAGCCCTGACAGCCCTGCTGCTGCCCATGGCAGGACCCGTGCTCGCGGCACAGGTGGAAGGCCGCATCCTGGGGCCGGCTGGCGTCACTCCCATTACCGGGGCCATCGTCACGTTCCATCATCTCGGCTCGGGCGTCAGCCAGGTTTCCGCGCCCTCCGCCCTGGATGGCAGCTACTCGGTCCCCGATATGCCCGCGGGGCGATACGACATCGCGGTGCGCACCGGACGGGGGCTGTGGCTGGCGAATCAGTCCCTGGATTTCGGGGTCGATGAGGTCAGGACCCTCTCCTTTGCCCTGCGTGAGAGGGCTTACTGGGAGGGAGCCGACGAAATGCCACAGCCTGCGGCCCCGTTCGACCAGGATGTCGTGGGGGTCGCCGTCCTGCTGGAGAACGAGAACAAGCCCACATCGCATCATCCAGGACGGAAGCGGAACATCCTCATCGGCACGGGGATAGGCCTCGGCGTCGTGGCCATCGCCTTTGTGGCCGGCGACGACAGCAGCAACAACAACGAAGCCAGCCCCTTCGTGCCCACGCCCTAGTTGATCAGAGCGGCCGGGCGGCCGGCTAAGCGGTCGCCGTGCCGCTCCTGGTAATGGCCTGAAAGGTATCCGCCACCTGTTCCAGTTCGAACGGCTTGCGCAGGAGCACCGCGCCGGTCTCATCCAGAAACATCCTGAGGTCCGGTCGATCCAGATCACCGGTTGTGAAAATGATGCGACTCGCCATGGCCGGTCGCCGCGCGCAGACCTCATGGTAGAGCTGCCGGCCATCCATATCCGGCATTTTAAGGTCGATGAGCATGGCATCGAACTCCCGCTGGACCACCAGTTCCAGAGCCTGGGCGCCGTTATCGGTACGGGTGACCTGGAAGCCGGCATCACTCAGCAGGTCCTCCAGGAGATCCAGCACAACCGGCTCATCATCCACGAGAAGAACCGTCGGGGACAGCGACGTCCCGCTCACCTCCCCATCGGATACCTGGACGGCGACCTGGTCACGGGAGGACGCCGGAAGCTCCACCACGATCCGGGCACCCGGCTCTGCGTCCTCGGCAATGATGCGGCCACCATGCTCGGTCACGATGCCGTAGGTGACGGCCAGGCCCAGACCTGCCCCCCCCTCGGGCCGCCTGGTGGTGTAGAACGGCTCGAAGACGCGCTCACGCAGAGCAGGAGCTATCCCCGGGCCGCGGTCTTCCACTTCGAGTCTCAGGCGGCCGTCCTGGAATCCCGTGCGCACGAAGATCAGGCGGCGATCCGGCGGAACCGAGGCCAGGGATTGCAAGGCATTGGCCAGGAGATTGGCCAGGACCTGTTCCATCTGCCCGAAATCAAAAAGAGCTGGCGGAAGATCGGGCGCCAGCTCGGTGCAGATATCCACACCGGCCTTGGCCGCCGCCATTTCCACCGCCTGCACACTCCTGCTGACGACATTGTTGAGGCTTTGTGGACGGCGGTAGGCCTGGCGCTTGCGAGCGAAGCAGAGGAGGTTTTCAACGATGCGGCGGCAGCGGAGCGCTTCATGCTCGAGCTTCTTCAGGCGATTCCTGCTGCGCTCGTCGGGAGCCAGCTTGAGAAGAAGCTCGGTGTATCCCAGCAGCCCGGTCAGCGGATTGTTCAGCTCATGGGCCACCCCCGCCACGATCTCGCCCAGGGCGGAGAGCCTCTCCGCATTCTGGACCTGAGCCTGAAGATCCACTTTTTCAGCCTCGGCCCGTTCCTCTCCGGTCACATCGGTCAGCAGGAGCACCAGCCCGCTGTCACTCTCCTCACCCTCCTGCCGGCTTCTGGCCACCGCGATGATGGCGCCACCAAACTGCAGTCTGGTGGTTGGCGGCGAGTCGGAATGGGCCAGCAGGAGGGCGACCTCGTCACTTGAACAAGGGAGGACCTCCTCCAGATTCCGGTTGACCATCTCGTGTTCCTTGCGGCAGAGCATGCGGCTGGCGGCCGGATTGGCCTCCAGCACCATTCCATCCCTGGAAACACGCAGATATCCCTCACTGAGAGAACTGAGAATGGCATCCCGGGATCGGCGCTCTTCCAGGAGTTCGCTGACGACCTCCCGGCGGTGCATCCGGTCGAAGCCGCGATGGGTATCCTCGAGCCGGCCGGTCAGCAGTTCTTCCAGGGTGGCCGTCAGATGGGCCATCATGGCCTCAGCCTGCATCTTGGCCACGAAGGCGTCCGCTCCTATCCCCTCGGCATCGTCGATTTCATCCTCCCGCAACCCCGAGAGGATGATGACCGGCAGGTCCGAGGTTGCCGGTGATCCCTTGATCTGCCTGCAGGCTCTGGCGCCACTGAGGCGAGGCATGACAAGGTCCAGGATGGCCGCATCGAAGTCCTGGCTCTCGAGAGCCTGCAGGGCTTCCAGGCCGTCCGCCACAGTCCTCACCCGGTGCCCGCTCTCCTCCAGGGCATCGCTGAGCAGCTTGCGGTAAAAGGGACTGTTATCGGCAACTAAGAGACGCGCCATGGCCGGATTTTCTCCCTCGGCCTCCCGTAGGGGCCTTCAGAAAAGCTAGGCTCGGCAACCCAGGATGCAAGGAATATGGATCACCGGGACAGGCACCCAGGTCGTTCAGGAAGCCGGTTTTCAAGGGTTTTCGCTCCTTGCGGTCTGGATGTCTGTGAAAAACGCCTAAAGACGCGTGATTTCGCTTGACACCTCATCGAGGTGATGGTAAATCTTGATTGCAAATCTTTGTCGGCATTGTTATCTCATTAACGTTCACACATTCTTCTGGACCAAGAATAGGGGGAAAAGTCTCAGATGAAGAAGCCCTACGAAAAGCCAAGGATCATTTACTCTGAGAAGATGGAAGCACGCGCTGTAAGTTGCGCCAAGGCTGATACCGCTGCCTGTGCACAGGGGCCGATAACCTCGTAGCCGAGAATCCGCTTCTTCCTGAGTTTTTCCAAATAAGCCTCAAAAAAGAACCCCCGACCGGGGGTTCTTTGCTTGAGGTTTTCTATTTCAGTCGCGTTCTTCCCCGGGAGCTGGATGAAGATCTGTCTCTAGCGCCCTGGCAGGATTCGATCGAGCCGGGCAAGAGCTTCATCCACCATCGGTTGCTTCTCGTCATGCGCTCCCCCCCAGTACTGCCTGACCACGGCCGCCCAGCGACCCGCTTCCTCCTCGCGCCCATCGCGCACAGCCAGTTCAGCCAGACTGACGTGGGCACCGAGCCAGATCCAGGGCCAGTAGAGCCTGTCCGCCGCCATGCCGGTGATCTCGCGGAACAGTTCCCCGGCAGCGTCCAGATCTCCGGCGGCCACCTGAGCGCGGGCGAGGGCATCCGTCAACAGGGGGAGATCGGAAATCAGCCCGCCGCCCAGAAGACGCACTGCCGCCAGGTCTCTGGCCTCCGCCAGAAGCACCACGGCCTGGTCAATATCCTCCTGGGCCAGCGCCAGTTCGCCCTCTAGAAAAAGGGCCTGGCGGCGCCAGCGGCTCTCATCCACCTTTGCGCCCCAGTCGCGCAACCCTGCCAGCACCAGGCTGGCCCGCTTGGTATCGCCTCTGCGCGCGGCAAGCACGCCCAGGGCGGCGATGGTGTCCGGGAAATCCGGCGCCAAGTTGATTGCCTTGGTGAGTTGCTGGAACGCCAGCGCCGGGTCGCCATTCTCATCGAGAATCAGGCCGGTGAACCAGAGTGCCACGACGGCCGTGTTGAAGTTGCCGGCGGCAATCTGCAGCTGACTGCTATCCGAAAGACGCGAGAGGCCGGCATTGATACGCCCCCGGTAGATCTCGCTCGTGGCGATGGAAAAGGGCGAGCCCAGATCCAGGAACTGCTCCATGGCAGCCTGGATATCTCCGCGCAGGAGGAGCGAGTTTCCCGCGGCCAGCCGGAGGGCGGCGTCGGAGCGCGAGACGAGTCCCCTCTCGATGAGTTGATCGGCTTCCTCCAGCCGACCGAGGAACAGGTTCACATTCACACTGACATCCAGCAGCCCGGGATCGACCGGGTTCACCTCCAGGCCCTGAGCCGCCACTGCCCGTGCACGTTCCAGCTTGCCTGCCAGAAAGGTGGTATTGGCCAGAGCCGTGAGTCCCGGGATGAAGCGAGGGTCGATGGAGATCGCCGTGGAAAACGCCGCCTCGGCCTCTTCCATCTGCCCCCCATGGCTGTGGGCGAGCCCAGCGTAATAAGCCTGCTCCCGGTCACCGGGGTAGCGGGAGCGCAGCTCGCGGTAGGTTTCCTGAGCCTTGCCCAGTTCCCTGTAGATGAGGGCTCGGAATCCCTCGATGGCCAGACGGTCCCGCCTTGTGACATGCTCTCTCTTGGCCCACGCCAGGGTGATGAAGGAGCGGGCCTGGAGGTCATCGCCCACGAGGTAGCGAAGACGCGCTGTGGCCTTGCGGTAGTGAGCCTGGGCGAAATCAACATCCTGTTCCCCCGCCAGACGGAACTTATCCTGGGCCGCCAGGTAGCGATGCTGGTAAAGGAGCACTTCACCGGCCACGAACTCCCCGTATGCATTGAGGTTGCCGGTGGTCAGAGACGTGATCGCCACAGGCTCCGCCGGTCCTTCCACCCCCAGGGCACCCCAGATGGCGTCTCGCAACCGGTCCACGGCGAACGGAATCTCCTGCGCTGCCACGGCGCTCTCGGACAGGATTCCAAACGATTCCCCGCCCGTGGTGGAGATCATTTCCGCGCTGAGCAGGAAACCATCTCCCTCACGGCTCACCCGGCCGAAAAGGACGACACCTGCGCCGTCCTGGCGGCCTGCAGCGAGAACGGCATCCTTCCCAGGATCCCCGGCGCCGGCGCGCACGCGCAGTGTGCGCGCCAGAGGCCAGACCACGGGGCTCTCCGCCTGCCAGAGATCCCGGATCAACATATCCGACAGCCAGGGATCCCAGAAGCGAAAGGCCTCATCGCCGGTGGCGTTCTCGAAGCCGGCCACAAAAAGGGGACCACGGTCGCCCGGTGTGGAACCCTGGGTGCAGCCGGCCATGGCCGCAAGGCTCAGCAGGCTTGCCACTGTCGCCACCCGGACGGCGGAGTAGTATCTTCTGAATCCCATCTTCTCTCCCATCATGATGCTGCCGAAGGTGGCGCGGAGGTCGTGGATTATCCAGTCCACTTCCCATGGTGTCAAGGAAGACACAGTGACCCCGGGTGCGGATAACATCGTCCCGGCCAGGTGATCTCCCTATGAGCGAAACCATCAGGCACGCCATCAGCACCCTCAACAGCCTCGCCACGGGCGAACTGGAGCGCATCCGGCTCCGCCTCCAGGAGGTCGGGGCAAACCTGGCCGCCAGCGGCGAAGCAGAGCTGGCCGGGATGCTGTCAGAGGCCGAGGATGCCCTGGGACGCGGTGACACGCCCCTCTTCCGCAAACGGGTTCAGCATGTGGTCAGCCGTCTGGGGCACTTGCGCTGAGGCGGGCGCGGGCGTTCGCTCAGCCGGGGAAAGCGTCATCCAGCGCCGGATGGTGTTCTCCAGGTTCCTGCGCCAGGGTCCGGATATCGCTCTTATCACCCACCTCAAGGCGGTAGGCGGAAATGATCTTCTCTTCCATGGCCAGGCGAGTTTCGCTGTTCAGGGGATGGGCGATATCCCTGAATGTTCCATCCTTGCGCCGTTTGCTGGGCATTGAGATGAAGAGACCGTTGGATCCACTGATGACCTTGATATCCCCCACCACGAAGCATTTATCCAGCACGATGGAGACAAACGCCCGGAGCTTGTCCTGGTTGACGGGGAAAACGCGGATGTCGGTGATTTCCATCGGCTGACCTCTATTTGGGCGATGTCTCAGGGAAAGCGATATCGAGCCAGGTATGTACACGTGTCAATTGTTTTACAGCAGTGGAACTCCCATCCCTCCCTGTCCTTCTTCTCCAGCGCCCCGGTCAACTGCGGCTGCTTCGCGAACAGTCCGAAAACCGTGGAGCCGCTTCCGGACAGTCCTGCCACCAGTGCCCCGCCAGCCCGCAACTCATCACGGACATCGGCCAGGTCGGAGTGCAGGCGGAAGACGTGTTGTTCCAGATCATTCCAGAACATGGGCACGGCACTCCTCCGCCGCAGCCGGCCCAAGGCTGGGCGCATCCTAAACCCGGCACCATCCAATGTCAACGATTCTCTGTCAAAGAGGGCATAGACCTCCGCCGTGGGCAGACTGAAGGGAGGCACCGCGAGCAGCATGTGGAGCGCCGGCAGAGGCGCCAGGGAGCGCAGCCTGTCCCCCCTGCCCTCTCCCCGGGCCAGGCCGCCCCTCAGAAAAAAGGGGACATCCGCCCCCAGGCGGCGCGCCATCCCCAGCAGGGTCCCATGGGATAATCCCAGGTCCAGGGCGTCGTTCACCAGCAGCAGGGCAGCACCCGCGTCGCCGCTGCCACCCCCAGGCCACCGCCAGCGGGAACCCGCTTGACCAGGCGGAGATGGATGCCTTCGGCGGGCAGGGCATGGCGCCGCCGGGCGGCGTTTCGCAGCAGCTCCAGGGCCTGATGGACCAGGTTTTCTCCCCCCCGCGGTATCTCCGGGGAGCCCTCCACCACCAGTGTCCATTCCCGACCCCGGGCGGGTTTCAGAACGAGTTCATCTCCGAAATCGATGGTCTGGAGAACAGTGCGCACCGGATGGTAGCCGTCGGCCGTCCGCCGCCCGACTCCCAGGTGGAGGTTGATCTTGGTGGCCGTCCTGACACACCGAGGTGTCAACGGGAATCGCCGGGTTCCGGAATGGCGCCCATGGGAAGGATCTGTGGAAGAAGGTCCGGTGTGAGCAGGCGACAATCCGCCGGCAGGACAGGCAGGAGGCTGCCCCTGGGCGGTCCGGTCCCGACCCGGTCCCGCACTTCCAGATCCAGGCGAAGATTTCTCGCCGGGACGCTGAATTTCACCCGGCCGGGGAACCCCGGGCCAACCTCGGGTGGCTGTTCCCGCCAGAGCGGGTATTCCACCAGGAGGTCCGTGCCCGCTGCATCCAGGCGACGCGCCCGCAGGGCCATCCCCTGGCGCTCGGACAGCAGTTCAGCCTCCCAGATCACTCCCAGCGCATCCACGGCACGAACCAGGAGACGATCAGCCGCGCCTGGAGCGGGGCCTTCACCCGCGGCCACCTCCATGGGGGGGTGACGCAGGGAGAGTATTTCGACCCTGGAATCACGATAGACATGTCCCGTCAGCAAAGGAAGGAGATCTTCCGGCGGGATGGGCAAGCCCACCAGCCGCTCCATGAGACCCGGTGTCGCGGCAGTCGACAGGCATTCGCCCCTGGCCGGCCAGACCACATTGAGATGTCCCTCGAGCACTCCCAGACTCATCAGGGTGGCTCCGCTCAGGGGATGAAAGATATCCAGGCGAAAGTCAGGAGGCAGCGCACCGAGCCCGGCCCGGAAGCGTCCTTTTTCCTTGCCCCTCCGCACTCGGCCCTGGAGTTCCACCCTGAAGGCCGTGAGAGGTGGGCGCCGCGCCGCCAGGGCCACGGCATCCACGGGCAGTGCGGGTGTGCGGCTGCGGCCCGCGCCGGCACACCCTCCACTCAACAGAAGCACGGCGGCCAATCCACCTGCCGCCAGCCGGGTGCGAGCGGCCCCTGCGCCTGGTCCCTTCACGGCCTCACGATGGACCGCTCCGCGTCACGCACCTTGCGGCTCACGGCCTCGGGATCGTCCGCCCCCAGTTCCAGCGATTGCCGCCAGTAGGAAAGGGCCAGGTCGATATTGCCCGCCTCCTGCTCGATGTCTCCCAGATGTTCATGGATGGTGGGATCGTCGGCTTCATATTTCATGGCCATGAGAAGATGTTCTCGCGCTTCCTCCAGCCGGCCAAGGCGATAGTAAACCCAGCCGAGGCTGTCCCGGTAGGCACCGTTCTCGGCATCCAGTGCCACGGCCCGCTGCAGCAGGCCCAAGGCTTCGTCCAGGTTGCGGCTGCCGTCGGCCCATGTGTAGCCAAGGTAGTTGAGGGCGGCCGCGTGCTCGGGATCAATCTCGATGGCCCGGCGCAGGTAGCGTTCGGCCCTCTCGATATCACGCCGGCGCTCGGCCTGAGCGCCGGCGTTGAACCAGGCATCGGCCACCAGCGCACGCGTGCCGGCGCCACCACCATCTTCCGCGGCGGCTGCCGCCAGGCGCGCAGCCAGCATGTCACCGGCCTTCTCCTCATCCCCGGTCTGCAGGAGAATCTCGGCCTCAAGCATGGCGAAGCGAGGATCCTCGGGGAACTCCTCCCGCCCCTGGCGCACTTCGCTGAGAGCCTTTTCATCGCGGCGGGCGAAGATGAGAGCGCGAGCCCGTAACAGGCCGAGAGCGGGCGCCGGCCGGCCCATCTGTTGCCGGCAGTCAGCAAGACCGCGGGCAGCAGCGGCGTACTCCTCCAGTTCCATCTGGATCAGGGCAACGCGGGCACAGAAAGTGGAAATATCCTGACGGCGTGGATCGTCCAGGTC
Organism: Acidobacteriota bacterium; assembly: GCA_027295805.1. Classification (GTDB taxonomy): domain Bacteria; phylum Acidobacteriota; class Polarisedimenticolia; order SMYD01; family SMYD01; genus SMYD01. Next base: position 10,406 of record JAPUKF010000036.1, read on the forward strand.
ATCCCCTTT
>JAPUKF010000037.1 GCA_027295805.1 Acidobacteriota bacterium
GGGCCGACCCGATAGTTGGCCCGGAGCTGCGCCGCGTGGGAGTGGAGCGTCCCGAGCAGATGGGCGCGCTGTTCCTGGCCGATGCCGTCACTCTCAAGGCATGGATCGGCGGCGTGACGCCCCTGGATGATGACCACCCCCGGCGCCTGCGCAGCCGGGAGCCCGAGATGAAAGCCGTCTATGAAGCCTACCGGACATGGACCGACGCGGACGCCGCCCGTCGGCGCTTTGCTGGCAGCCCCTGGGTCCGCCAGGTCTGGCCGCAATCCTTGATCGGCGCCAGCCTGCCGTATTTCTCGGTACAGCGCGATCTCAACCGCCTCATGTTCGGTGAGATCTCCGGTCTGCCGGACAGCCTGCCGGCGGTGCATGGGCTGCTCACCGAGACCGACCTGCGAACCATGCCGCTGCTCCTCCTGGGGACCGATCCGCAGGCACTGGCCGCCGCTGACCGTGCGCAGGCGCGCGGCGTGGACGATGCCGGGGTGACGGCACGGCTGGGGCTCAGGGCTCTGGCGCACCGTGACCTGCCAGGTGCCACGGCACGGCTCACGGCCGCCTGGCAGCAGGGCGATCACCGTGCATCCACGGCCTGGGCTCTTCTCTATGTCCTCTGCCGCAATGGCCAGATCGATCAAGCCGCCGCCTTTGCCAGCGGCAGCGATCTGGCCGCCGACGATTCCGCCGGCGGGCGGCGGGCCCTGAATTTTCTGGCGGCACGTTTCGGACTGCAGGTGGCTGCCGGCGATCATCCAGGCGGCGCCGGCCGTTGACGGCCCCCCGCACCTGGTTCACCTCAAGATGAACAGGCCGCGGGCGCCATGTGTTCCCCGGGCAGGCTCCCCGGAAAGGCTTCACGGCAAGACTTGCTTCTAGCCCCTCGACGCCCGACTCTCTAGATGTCAGGATCTGTGCAGGAGATCAACGGCCAGGCGGCCGTTGTCCCCGTGTATCCGGAGAGCGGTTGCTGACACCGCGTAGCGAGAGCCCATGGCGACAACGATTCTGGTTCTTCTATTCCTTGGCGGTGGCCTGATCCTCCTGGCGGGTTTGGTTCTGGCTGTGCCTGCCCTGCGGCGGCCGGTCATCAGCCGGCCTGTCATGAAGTTCATGGCGGGAGTGCTGCCCCGCATGAGTGATACCGAGCGCATCGCCCTTGAAGCCGGCACCGTCTGGTGGGATGCTGAACTGTTCTCGGGTCGGCCCGACTGGCGCGGCATGCTGGCCACCCAGTTGCCGGGGCTGTCGCGGCAGGAGGAGGCGTTTCTCTCAGGGCCGGTGGAGAAGGTCTGCGCCATGACGGATGACTGGCAGACCACCCTGGATCACGATCTGGCTCCTGAAGTCTGGACCTTTCTCAAGGAGCACGGCTTCTTCGGGATGATCATTCCCGGCGAGTATGGCGGGCTCGGCTTTTCGGCCCGCGCTCATTCCGATGTCATCACGCGCCTCTCCAGCCGCAGCGTGGCGCTGGCGGTGACGGTCATGGTGCCCAACTCCCTGGGCCCGGCCGAACTGCTGCTCCACTATGGCACCGAGGAGCAGAAGCGGTTTTATCTGCCCCGTCTGGCCAGCGGCGAGGAGATCCCCTGCTTTGCTCTCACCGAGCCTCACGCCGGCAGTGATGCGGCATCCATTACCAGTGAGGGTGTCGTCTGCAACGGTCTCTACCAGGGGCGCGAGGTTCTCGGCATGCGCCTCAACTGGGACAAGCGGTATACCACGCTCTCTTCGGTGGCGACCCTCATCGGCCTGGCCTTCCGCCTGCGCGATCCCGAGCGGCTGCTGGGCGGCGAAGAAGACCTGGGCATCACCGTGGCCCTGATCCCCACGGATCTTCCCGGCGTGGAGATAGGCGAGCGGCACGATCCTCTGGGTGTGGCCTTTTATAACGGTCCCACCCAGGGCCGCGACGTCTTCGTGCCCCTGTCGGCCATCATCGGCGGTGCCGAACGGACCGGCCAGGGCTGGCAGATGCTCATGCAGTCTCTGGCCGCCGGACGCTCCATCTCGTTGCCTTCCCAGTCGGTGGGCGGCGCCGAACTGGCCGCGCGCACGGTGGGCGCCTATGCCACGGTGCGCGAGCAGTTCGGAGTGCCCATCGGACGCTTCGAGGGGATCCAGGAGCCCCTGGCCCGCATCGGTGGCTTGACCTACATCATGAACGCCGCCCGCACGGTGACGGCGGCGGCGGTGGACCTGGGCGAGAGACCGTCCGTGGTGTCCGCCGTGGTCAAGCACGCCCTCACCGAGCAGTTGCGCGAGGTGATCAACGATGCCATGGATATCACCGGCGGTGCCGGCATCTCCCGCGGGCCTAACAATATCCTGGCCAACGCCTACATATCGGCTCCCATCGGCATCACCGTGGAGGGGGCGAATATCCTGACCCGCACCCTGATCATTTTCGGGCAGGGAGCGCTGCGCTGTCATCCTTATGCCCGCCTCGAGATGGATACGGTGGCCCGGAGCGACCTGGCGGCATTCGACCGCGCCTTCTTCGGCCATGTCGGATTCGTTCTGCGCAATACCCTGCGTGCCTTTGGCCTGGGCCTGACGAACGGGCGTCTGGGCGGGCCGGCGGTGGCTGGGCCGGTGGCCCGCACCGTGGGCCGGCTGGATCGCCTCAGCGCCGCCTTCGCGCTCACCGCCGATGCCGCGATGGCTTCTCTGGGCGGTGATCTCAAACGTCGCGAGAAATTGTCCGGGCGTCTGGCCGACGGCTTGACCTGGCTCTACCTGGGCACCGCCACTGTGAAGAAGTACAGCGACGACGGTTGTCCCGCTGAAGACCGGGATGCTTTTCTCTGGGCCGGCGACCTGGCGGTCTGGAACATCCAGCAGGCCCTGGTCGGGTTTCTGGATAACCTGCCGTCGCGCCCGCTGGCCTGGGCACTGAGACGGCTGATCTTCCCGTGGGGAGCGCGGGCCGCCCCACCTTCGGACCGGCTGGGAGCCGGTGTCGCCCGCGGCCTCCTGGAGGGCGGGGCCCTCTGGCAACGTCTCACCCGCCATATCTATATACCGGCTCATGATGAGCCGGGCCTGGGGCGCCTGGAGCGGGCCCTGAGCCTGGTCCTGGCGGCGCGGCCCCTGAGGACCAGGCTGAAGGATGCCATCCGCCAGGGAAAGGTGGCGCCGGCTCCGGCGATCGATCTGGCGGAACGGGCGGAGGCGGCCGGAGTTCTGACCGGCGAAGAAGTCGGACAGTGGCGGCAGGCGGTGGCGGCGCGGGCGGAAGCGGTGTCGGTGGATGCGGCGCCAGCGGCGAGCCGGGAAACCGTGCCGGCGGCCTGACGCCTCAGAACGCCATGCGCACGCCCAGTTCGAACGTGCGCGCAGGACCCACCTGCCCGATGGGCTGACCGAAGTCAGGAGCGATGACCCGGCCTTCGATGGGGCCGCCGTTGAAGCGGTCCAGGACATTGAATATCTGGATGAAGATCTGGCCGTTGCCACGACCGCTGGCCAGCGGGAACGATTTCCACACGCGCATGTCCACCTGGGCGAAGGTGGGCTCGCTCAATGTCCGGATGGGGGCCAGGTTCAACTGCCGCTGATCGTTGTACTGCCGGCGCAGGTCATTGATCAGGGCCAGATCGGTCTTTTCACCACTGTTTCGCCCAACTCCTTCCGGGCGATCGGTGAGGGTGCCGTCTTGGTTGTCATCCACGCCGGTGGTGACATTGAAGACGGCGCCGGAGGCCAGGGAGACCATCCCCGAAACCTTGAGTCCCAGCCAGGGGAGATCACTCTCACCGTAAAGGACCATGCGGTGGCGGCGGTCGGCGTCCGTGCGGGCCCGTTCGCCGGCGATGTTGTCCGAGTCGGGAGGCAGGGTGATGCCGCCCTTGAGGGGATCCGACGCCAGATTTTCGGCCCGGGAGAGGGTGTAGGTCGTCGAAAAACTGCGCTGCGCCCCGCGCCAGGTCCAGCCCAGATCCAGGCCGTTGTACCAGCTTTCACCTTCGGTGACGAAGGCGGCGATGGAGCCCACCGTATCGTCCCGGTGCTCGGGGATGCCCAGGTTACTCCCGATCACCGGGTTGAGATCTTTGAGAAGAACCTGGTGATGGCCACGGGCGCGGGTTGCGCTCAGGCGCAAGGCGTTGTGGCGGCCCACGGCGTGCTCCACGCCCAGGTTGTACTGCACGGCATAGGGTGTATCCAGGGTTGTGCCGGTGGAGAAGGTCAGGGCCAGGGTGGGGTCGAAGAGCAGGGCGTCCCGGATCTCATCCATGGTGATTCCCTGATCCAGAGCATCCTCCAGAATCTCATCGGTGAACTCCAGAGTCAGACCCTGGGGAAAGATGAAGCCGATCTGAGTGCCTGAAGTGATGGAGGACACCGCCGGGAAGCTGAAGACGATCTTGTCGTAGAAGATTCCCGCGCCGCCGCGTACCACCCAGCGTCCAGCCTTATCCGGCCGGTAGGTGAAGCCGAAGCGGGGGGCGATGTTGTTCGTATCGTTGTCGGCGCCGCCGTTGGGGATGGTCGAATCCACTCCCGACGAAGCCGGCAGGGCGAAGGTGCTCAGGTCATAGCGCAGGCCGTAATCGAATTGCAGCCTGGGGGTGGCCTGCCATCTGTCCTGAATGAACAGGCCCCAGGTGGTGTCGTTGATCTGGGCCGATGGGTTGCCATCGATGAGGAGATACACGAACGGATAGGTACCAATGAATCCCGGTTCGTCGATGAGTCCGTCGCCGTCGTCGTCCACGCCCACCACCCCCGGGCAGTCGATAGGCTCGAACTTGATGTCATCGAAGGTGGCAGTGGGGTCTTCCTGGAGCTTGTCGTTCAAGGCCTGGCGCAGATCATTGATGATGAGATCGCCGCAATCGCCGGGCTCGAAGGGCAGATCCGTCTCGTAGAGAAAGTTGCCCTGGGGGTGGAAGCGGGTGTCGATGCTGGTCTTGGAGCGGGTCACGTCAAGGCCGAATTTCAAGGTGTGCCGGCCCTTCTCCCAGGTCAGGTTCTCCACGAGCTGGATGCGGTCTTCGTCCCGCTCCTGGCGGTTGAGCTGATTGCCGCCGAAGATGCCGCCCGTGCGCTCCACCCCGGGGCGTTCCGAGTTGGCGAACTGGTTGAAGGAAGATGTTCCCAGCAGCAGGCGGCTTTCCAGGATGAAGTTCGTACCGAGGACGCTGGTGAGGGAGGAGGCAAGCTGGATGTCCTGCTCGTCCACGCTGAAACCGGCTTCAGGTGTGCGAATGCCGCCCACGGTGAGATCCGGAGTCTCGCGATCGTCGGCCACCAGTCGGATCATGAGAAAGTTATGACTGTTGAGGTTGAAATCGGTGCGCAGGAACAGGTTGTCGTCGCGGTTCTCCGAGATGGACCAGCCACCGGGGATGCTGTCCCTGTCCGTACCGGTGTAGGGTGTGATGCCATCGATGGACTGGTGCTCGTAGGCCGCGAAGAAAAACGCCTTATCCTTCTTGAAGGGGCCGCCGTAGGTAAATCCGGTCTGCAGTCGCGTGCTGACGTCAGCGGTTTCCGCCGGGGCCGGCAGGCCGGAGATGAACGAGCCCGGCTGGTTGAGGTTGCTGCCCGCCCCCTGGAAGAAGGCCGAAAAAGAGGGCTTGTTGGTGCCCCTCTGAGTCACCACGTTGAGAACGCCGCCGCTGGCCCGCCCGAACTCGGGAGAGAACTGGCTGGTCATGACCACGAACTCGCGGATGACCTGCTGGGAAAGGTAAGCGTTGAAGGTTGTCCCGCTGGTGAGGTCGTTGTTGTCCATCCCGTCCACGAGAAACGAGTTGGCGCGTCCCGACTGGCCGTTCACCAGGAAAACGGCGTCCCGCTCACCATAGAAGGTGCCCGGCTGGGGAGACAGGACCGAAGCATCCAGGAGGGCGAGGTCGGTGACCGAACGATTGAGGACCGGCAAGTCCTCCACTTCCTGGCGGCCGATACGCAGTTCATCGCCCGGCGAATCCCGGTTCAATAGCGGTGCCTCGGCGCGGACCGTCACCTCTTCCGTGAAGCCGGCACCCACCTCCAGGTCCAGGTGGCGCTCTTCCTGCAGGCCGAGAGTGACCGTCTGGCTGGTCCCGACCGGGCCATCGGCCAGGCGGGCTACAACCAGCCACTCACCGGGAGGAAGTCCCTGCAGGACATAACGTCCCTTCTCATCACTCACGCCCGCCCGCACCACGCCGGTTGCGGTGGAGCGGGCCTGGATGAACGCTTGGGGCACCACATCCCCGGTGGGAGTGCGCACCGTGCCGGTCAGTGTCCCCGAGGTGGTCTGGGCCTGCAGCGGCTCCATGAGGGTCAGCAGTGTCAGCACGGTCGCGCAAAGAGTGACGACGGCCTGCCGGAGTGGGCCGCGGCTTTGGGTGGATCCTGGTCTCATGGTCAGGGACTACAGGTGTTGGTCCGCTCCACCAGGTCCGAATCCTGTCCCCAGCTTCCCGCCGTGGGAGTGAAGGGTCTGGCAAGGAAGTTCTGGATGCTGCCGGGGGTGAGAGGCTCGCTGTCCGTGAGGCAGGTCGCTGCCGTGACGGCGGGGGTGCAGCCGGCCGAGAAATCACCACTGTCAGAGCGTCCCACCTGGTACTCGGTCACGCAGGCTTCCGGGGAGGCATCCCAGCATATCTCCGCACTGTCGCTGCCCAGTGTGGTCAGCGTGAGGCCGGTGGTCTCCGGCGGGTCGCAAACGGCCC
>JAPUKF010000038.1 GCA_027295805.1 Acidobacteriota bacterium
CGGACGACGCGGGCGGCCAGATCGGCGGCCAGATCGGCGGTGGCGTTGCCTCCTTTCTCCATGCGGTGCAGCACTTCGCCCCGGCGCTCCTTGAGTTCAGGCTGCTGTTTGTAGAGAGCCGTGACGCGGGCATAAAGGTCCCAGCAGAAATAGTCGAACGGCTCATGTTCTCTGGCGACGGCGGCCGGGGCCGGCACGTCCAGGTTCTCGAAACCCACCACCAGGTCGGCCACCTGCACACCCGTATCGTCGATGTAGTTCTGCACCTCCACCTGGCGGCCCAGGTAGCGCAGGGCGCGAACCAGGGTGTCACCGAGGACGGCGTTGCGCAGATGGCCGATGTGGGCGGCCTTGTTGGGATTGATGTTGGTGTGTTCCACGATGATCTTGCCCTCGTCGGCGAGAGCAGGGGGCGCCCCGGGATCGGCCACGAGGCTGCGCAGCACGGCCACCCGGTCCAGGAACACATTCAGGTAGCCGGCGCCGGCCACCTCGACCCGGGCGACGCCGGGCAGGGCCGCCAAGTCTTCCTGCAGGGCGCCGGCAATCTCCCGGGGTGACTTCTTGAGAACCCGCGCAAGTTGCAGGCAGACCGGGAAGGCAAGATCACCCAGGGCGGTGTCCGGCGGCAGCGACGCGCCGACGGTCGGCGGTTGGATGCCGAAGCGGCGGACGATGGCTGCCGCGAGCCCCTTTTCGATCTCCTGTTGTAGCCGGGACAAGACGGGTTTCCTCCAGAGAGCCGGGATCTTAACGGCCGGGGGGCGGCGCGGCAACACGCACCCACACCTGCAGGTGCGGGGATGAAAGGTCCGGGCGTGGGAGGTACTCGCGGCGCAGGCGTTGATTCAGGGGAGGGAAGCGGCGCAGGCGGGCCGCGGCATCACCGGGGATGCCGGCCACCCATGGGATCGGGTCACCGCGGCGCACGACGATGGCGGCCGGTGGTGTCGCGTCCACCGCCGCCAGGAATCCCTGGCGCCACACTGTCGGGGCCCAGGGTGCAACCAAGGGATAGGCGAACGGGAACCGTCCCGGAAACGGGCGCTGCGCGTAAAGATAAAAGGCAGGTTCGAAGCCCCACATCAGAAGCGGTTCATGCGGCCGGGTGGCGGCAGCCACCCGCCGGGCGGTGGCGGCCAGTTCGTCATAGCCCATCCCCTGCACGCGAAACCGGGCCAGATGGGCCGCGCTGTCCATGCCTCCGGCAGCGCGGAGAAGAGAAGCGTGCCAGCCGGACCAGCCGGGCGCGGCACCCAGAAGGCCTGCGGTGATGGCTGTCACGGCGATGAGCAACGCCGCCACGGTGGCGGCCGCAGGCCTGAGGCGTGCCGCCAGCCGGCGGCCGAGAGCGGCGGCGCCCACCCCGGCCAGGAGAGCCAGGGGCGGCCAGATGGCAATCCAGTGGTAGGGGAAGAACTTCCCCTGGGCCAGGATGGTTGCCGCGGCCAGCGCCAGGGCCAGGGTCAGGGACCACACTCCACGCACCATGGCCACGCCGGGGCCGGGCAATCTGCGGGTGCAGGCGAGGCGGCAGGCCGTCATGGCCAGGATCCAGAGGGGCCAGGTGGTGCGCAGGAATGCCAGGGTGGTGATGCCTGCCGCCTGGAACAGAACCCCGGGCCGTCTCCAGGCCAGGCGGGTGTAATGGCCGGTGAAGCTCACCGTCGCCTCCCCGGCCGCCGCCAGAGCTCCTCCTGCCAGCAGCCCTGACAGGGTGAACGCCAGCGGCGCAGCCAGGCCCAGGGCTGCGGCGACCAGGAGACGCGGTGTGGAAGCAGGTCTGTCGCCGGCCGGCTTACCGGCCCGGCGGGGGGGTAGCAGGGGAAGGAGGATCAGTGCCATCGGCAGAAACGAGGTCTTGAGCAGGACCATGAGCCCGATGAGAAAGCCGGCCGTTGCCCAGCGCCAGGTCCGCGGCCGGCCGGCCGCCAGCAGGGCCAGGAGCAGCAGCGGCACGGCCAGCCGCTCGCCCTGGCCCAGATCCCACCAATCGCCGGCGAAGATCCAGAGTCCTGTCAGGATGACGGCGGCGGCCGCTCCCGCGGCCGCGTTACCCCATTGCCCAAGCAGGCGGACTGCCGCCACGACCGCCAGCGCCAGGGCTGCCAGATCCAGCAGGGCCGCGGCGCCGGGCCAGGCAAAGGCCAGGGAGCCCGGCAGCAGATACGCCACGAACAGGCCGGGAGGTTTGATGTCCCAGAAGCCCGTGTAGGGCATGACGCCTTGAGACAGGGCCCGTCCGGCCAGCAGGAAGACCGACTGGTCCCGGCCCGGGGGGTACAGAAGCAACGGCGAGCCGGCGAGAACGGCCGCCAGCGCCATCAGGAGGCCGCTGCCGCGGGGCAGGCTGGAACGGTGTGGACTCACCAGGGGCAAGGCTATGAGCGGGGCGGCGGAGTGTCAATCACGGCGGCGGCATGTGCTTTCCTTGTGGAGGGACAGACGGGCCACGTGAGGGACATTGCCGTGATAATCAGAAGAGGGACGCTGCTGCCGGCGGTGACTCTGGCGATCCTGCTCTCGGCATGCGGCGGCGGTGCGCCGGGCGAGCGGGCGGCATCCCCCACCGCGACGCTACCGGCGCTGGAGACAGCGCGCCGGGCCGCCGCCGCCGGTGACTGGGCTGGAGCGGAGCGCCTCCTGGTTGCCGCCGTCAAGGCCGAGCCCGGCTCCGAGGAGGCGTGGGTCGCCCTGGCCAATCTGCGCGCTCGCTCGGGTCGCATCGCCGAGGCGGCCGACGACTTCGCCCGCCTGGCCGATCTGCGTCCCGCCAACGGTGTCTATGCCCGACAGGCCGGGTCGTTTCTCGAGGCGAGTCGCCGTTCCGAGCAGGCCGGACCGTACCTGCAGCGGGCCTTCCGCCTGCGCCCCGAGGATCCCGACGCCGCTTATCGCTACGGCCTGCATCTCTTCTTTGTCGGGCACAACGAGGACGCCGTGGCGGCCCTGACCCGGGGCATGGAGCTGGCTCCCCGCCGTCCCGATGTGGCCTTGAAACTGGCGCAGGCGCTGGCGCGCCTGGGACGCTTCGACGGCGCTCTGGCCGTCCTGGATGAGGCGCTGGGGCGGCTGCCCGATGAACCTCTCCTGAACTTCCAGCGCGGCCTGGTCCAGGCACGCGACGGCCATCACCAGGCCGCCGCCGTCGATTTTCGCCGCGTCCTGCAACTGGATCCCGGGCTGCACCGCGCCCGCTACGCCCTGGCGCGGGCGCTCCTGGCAGCCGGTGAGCGGCAGGAGGGCGCGGCCATGATGGCCGAGTTTGCCGCCGGCGAGGAGGAGCGGCGCCAGCGTCAGACGGCGCGCCTGGTGCAGCATCTGGCCCGGGCCGGCGGCGGGGATGATCCCCTGGAGCATCGCCGCCGCTTGCAGGATCTGGTCCTGGCCGATCCTGGCAACAGCGAGGCTCATCGCCTGCTGGCGGAGGCCTACGCCGAGGAAGGGGACTACCAGCAGGCGGCCGCGGCGTATGCCCGCGCGCTCCATCTCGACCCGGCGGACAGGCGCTCGGCGCTCCGGCGCGGAGAGATGCTGCGCCGCCTCGGTAGGGCGGGGGAGGAGGCCGGTCCTTGAGCGGCTGTGGCGCCACCCTTGCCGGGAAACTTGCAGCCGGGCTCGGCCTGAGCCTGCTGCTCTCGTGCGGCGATCTCCCGCCGCGGCAGCAGCCGGCGCCGGAAGAGGTCTTCCGCCTGGTCGAGGTCGCCGAGTCGGCGGGTGTTTTGTTCCGGCACGTTTCGGGATCTCCCGACAAGCGTCAGATTTATGAAGCCAACTCAGGCGGGGTGGCCTGGCTCGATTACGATGGTGACGGCCTGCTGGACCTGTACCTCGTCAATGGTGGCCAGCGCCTCACGGCCACCCGTCCTCCCCCCGGGGAGGAGACCAGCGGTGCCCTCTTCCGGAATCGAGGTGAGGGTGGCTTCCGCGAGGTGACTGCGGCGGCAGGCCTGGTGGACTGGCGCTGGGGCATGGGCGCGGCCGTCGCCGACTATGACAACGACGGCGACCCGGATCTCTACATCACCCATCTCGGGGCGAATGCTCTCTGGCGTAACAATGGCGACGGCACATTCACCGATGTTGCCCACCAGGCCGGTGTTGCCGACCCCGGACCGGGTAGCGGGGCCGCCTTCGGTGATATCGATGGGGACGGCTGGCTGGATCTCTATGTCAGCAACTACGTGCCGGTTGAACCCGACAGGCCTCTCCCCACCAGCGCCGAGTTGTGCACCTACAGGGGCGTTCCCGTCTTCTGTGGCCCCAAGGGTCTGAGCCCGGCGCCGGATCGGTTGTTTAAGAGCCGCCGGGACGGCACCTTCGCGGATGTCACCCACACGTCCGGTGTGGGGCAGGTCTCACCACGCTATGGCTTCGATGTGATCTTTCTCGATGTGGAAGACGACGGTGATGAGGATATCTACGTGGCCAATGACGACAGCCCCAGCCTGCTGTTCATCAATGACGGCAGCGGCCACTTTCAGGAAGAGGGGCTCATGGCCGGCGTGGCCCTTTCGGAGGCGGGCATGGCTCAGGCCGGCATGGGCCTGGATGCCGCCGACTATGACGGGGATGGCCTGCAGGACATCATCAAGACCAACTTCGAAACCGAGTCGTTCAATCTCTACCGCAACACCGAGAACGGTCTGTTCAGTGACCGGGCGTTCCATGCCGGCCTGGCCGGTTCGGTGGCGTCACTGGGGTTTGGCACGGTCTTCCTGGACGTGGATCGGGACGGAATTCTGGATCTGTTTTTCGCCAACGGCCATGTCTATTCCTGGCTGCAGGACGAACCGGGACCGTTCAAGTATGCCCAGCCCAACCAGGTATTCCGGGGCGAGAAGACGAGCGCAGGCTTCATCTTCCGGGATGTCAGTGATCTCGCAGGATCGGGGTTGAGGGGTCGCAAGGTGAGTCGCGGTGTCGCCGTGGGCGATTACGATGGCGATGGCGATCTTGACCTCGTGGTCAACAACATGGACGACAAGCCGGACCTGTTGCGCAACGATACGCCTCCCCGGGGGGAATGGCTGGCCGTGCGCACGCGGGGCACTCTTTCCAACCGCGACGGGTACGGCGCCCGCGTGACCCTGGTGGGCGGCGGCCGGCGGCAGGTCCGCGAAGTGCGCGCCTCTCGGGGTTTCCTCTCCAGTTCGGATCCGGCTGTCTTCTTCGGCCTGGGAGAAGATCCCGGTGTCGTGAGCCTGGAGGTGCGCTGGCCCTCCGGGCGCCGGGAGCAGTTCCCGGTGGGCAGCGTCAATCGTCGGCTGGAGGTGGTGGAAGGGGAGGGGACGCAGATTCCCTGAGCCAGCGCCGCCACGGGTCGCCGTCCACCGCCAGGCGCCGGGCGGTCTGCGGCGCCAGCTGCGCGCCCCGGCGGAATGCCGTCAGGGCCTCCTTGCCGCGCCCCAGTTGCTCGAGAGCCAGGGCCCGCCTGAAGGCGACTTCCGCGACCTCCGGTTTCAGGGCCTCCGCCCGCTCGAGCAGGAGCAGGGCCTCCGCTGGGTTGCCGCGGCGCAACTCGATGCCCGCCAGGTTGGTGGCCGCCTCCACGTGCTGCCTGGCGGTTGCCTCCACCTGGTTCGAGAGGATCGCGAGAACCCGGCGATATTCCCGGGCTGCTTCATCGTCACGGCCGCGCGCGCTCAGGCTGCGGGCGTGATTGTAGCGGGCCTTGGCGGAAGCGGGAACGGCAGCCACCGTGGCACGCCAGAGTGACAGGTCATGGGCGAAGTCCCGTTCGCGCTGCAGGGTGGCGGAGGCCAGCAGGCCCAGGATGAGCAACGCCACGCCAGGTGGCAGAACTCTGAGAAGTGGCGGCCGCAATGCCGCGCCCGCGGCGGCCACGCCGCCTGCCCCCAGAGCGGCCACGGCGATGGCCAGGCCGGCCATGGGCAGGTAGAGCAGGCGTTCAGCGAACACGGTGCCGATGGGGATCAGCAAGTTGGCCGTGAGGGCCTGTGCTGCCAGGAAGAACAGGACGCCCCAGCAAGCCGCCGGCAGGCGACGGAGCAGGACCAGGAGCAGGACCAGGGCTCCCAGGCCGGCGACCGTCGAGACCAGCAGGGGACCGTCCACGTCCGGCACGGTCACCGCGGCGTAGGAGTAATCCACCGACAGGGGGCGTGGCCAGAGGAAGAGCCATCCTCCGGAGGCCAGGAGGCGCAGGGCCGTGAGGCGTCCCGCCCAGAACCCGGCGTGGGCGATGGGATTGTCTCCCAGGGCGGCGGCCTGCAGGCGCATGAGACTGCCCAGGACGCCGATGCGCAGGATCAGAACGAGGGCGGCTGGCAACAGGACCGCCACCAGGGCCGGCAGTGACTCCCGCCATTCCCGCAGGCGGCCGCCCGTAGTCGCTGGCGCAGCCACGGGCCGCGCCCATGGCGCCAGGGCCAGGAGGGCCAGAAGCGGCATCACGAAGCCGTTCTCCTTGGCGAGGCAGGCCATCGCTGTCAGAACTGCTGCCAGGGCCAGCAGGTGCGGCCGGCGCCGTTGCCAGCGCCATCTTCGCAGGGCCAGAAGTGTGCCGAGGGTGGCCAGGGCCACCAGCAGATCGGCCCGCCCCACCACGAGAGTCACCGCTTCGCTGCCCAGGGGGTGAACGCCGAAAAGGAGTGCGGCGCCGAACGCCGCCCCGAGTCTCATGGGAGATGCGCGACCCGCCGCCGGCATCCCCAGGGCGAGAAAGAAGACCAGCGTGGTCACGGCTGCGTGGAGCAGCAGGTTGGCGGCGTGCAGGGCGCGGGGACCGGCACCCAGGGTTTTCTGCGCGGCGAAGGTGGCCATGGTCAGAGGGCGCCAGAGCAGATCATGTCCCTCCCCCTCCCACCAGCCGCTGGTGAGCAAGTCACCCCAGTCAGACAGGGACTGGACATGGAGCCTGGCGTTGTCCCGGATCAGGTCGCGGTCGTCGAACAGAAGATCAGCCGAAAGAGCCCGGATATGCGTGCCGGCGGCACACAGGGCAGCCAGCAGCGCCAGGATCAGATGAGCGCGCCGCATGGCCGCATTCTGGCACACCCCTCCCCCTCCGGGTGGCTGCTTCGGCAACCCCTTCAGGCGGCCGAACGGAAAAAACGGCCGCTCTCTGGGGTTACCGAAGCAGCCGCCCGATCACCTGGAGCCTGGCCAAGACGGCTTGCCCTGCCAGCGGCCGTTTTTTCCTTGCGGCCGCCAGCAGGGCAAGCCGTCTCGGCCGCCCGCCGCTGGACGGGGCGGGGGAGCAGGTGCCATCCTGATGATCGTGGCCGCCCGTGCACGCAAGTTGCTCTTCGCCGCTCTGGCTGTCGCCCTGATCCTGGGAGGGGGCGAAACCGCCTTGCGCCTGGCGGGCTTCTCCTACCAGCCCATTCCCGAGCGCATCTGGCTGGGACGCCTGAAGGGGGGGATCCCCACTGCCGAGGTGGTCTTCGATCGGCTGGTCCCGGGCCTCTTCACCCGGGATGGTCTGCTGTTCTGGAAGCCGGTCGCCGGCAAGCCGCCGTTCAACGCGGCCGGTCTCCGTTCCAGCCGGGAATTGCCGGCGGTGCGTCCAGCGGGTGAGTTTCGCGTCCTGGCCATGGGAGATTCCTGCACTTTCCTCGGAGAACCGCGCCCCTGGCCGGAAGTCCTTGAAGAGCGCCTGGCGGGAGGGGTCAGTGCGCCGGTACGCGTACTCAATGCCGGCGTGCCGGCTTACTCATCCCTGCAGGGCCGCCGCTTTCTGGAGAGCCGGCTGGATGAGTTGGATCCCGACGTGGTGACCCTCTACTTCGGATGGAACGATCACTGGCGGGCCACGGTGAAAGCGGACGCCGACTTCCCGGTACGGGATGCGCGTGTGGTGACACTGCAGAGCCTCCTGTCCTACAGCCGCCTCTACCAGGCCATGAATTATCTTCTCAAGGGCCGTGTCCGGCCGCGCCCGGGAGACAATCCCGGCGCCGCTGACGCCCCTCCCTTCGATCCGCGGCGGGATCTGGCCGCGGCGGCAGGCGGGCAGCCGCTGCGCGTGCCGCCGGATCAATTCGAGGGCAACCTCCGGGCCATGGTGGCCCGGGTTCGCGCCGCCGGTGCCACGGCCGTGCTCATCACGGCGCCTTCCACCCTGTTGTCTGAAGCGATCCCCGACTACCTGGTTGCCCATGGCTTCGTGACCAGGGATGGCGAGCCCATCCAGGTCCTGCATGAGCGCTACGTCGCCCTGGTGAGGCGGGTTGCCGGGGAGACAGGCGCACCGCTGGTTGATGCCGCCGCTGATTTCGCAGCTTCTCCCGATGCTGGCCGCTCCCTCATGCGGCAGGACGGCATTCACCTGACGGCAGCAGGGATCCAGCGCCTTGCGGATCTTGTGGCGCAGGCCATGACCCCGCTTCAGTCGGCGCGGGAGTCCTCCAGCAGTCCGGCCGCCAGCAGGTCGCGGTAAAGCGCGTTCCGTGATGTGCCCCGTTCGCGGGCCAGATGGCGCAGGGCCTCCCGGCGCTGTCCTGCGCAGGTGCTCAGGGCGCGGGGCCATGCTTCAGCCAGGGAGAGGAGGGTCGCGGCCGCCTGTGTCTGGGCCGCGGGAGGACCTATCACCACGGTGATCTCACCTCGTTCCCTGGCTGCCGGCGGGGTCGCCGCCAGCTCGGGCAGCGATCCGCGGCGAAATTCCTCGTGGATCTTGGTCATCTCGCGGCAGATCACAGCCTCGCGCGATCCCAGAATATCGGCCATGTCGGCCAGCGAAGCGCAAAGCCTGTGAGGCGCTTCGAAGAGCACCAGAGTGTGAGGTAGTTTGGCCGCTTCGCTGAGCGCCCTGCGGCGGGCGCCGGCTCGGGGCGGCAGGAACCCGAGAAAAGTGAACGGCTCCGTGGGCAGACCTGCTGCCGCCAGGGCGGTGACCAAGGCCGAGGGCCCCGGGATGGGGATGACAGGAATCCCCTCGGCCCGGGCGGCCCGTACCAGCAGCAGTCCCGGGTCGGAAATTCCCGGCATGCCCGCATCGGTCACCAGGGCCACGCTCTGTCCCGCGCGCAGAGCATCCAGGAGCCGCGGCAACTGGCGGTGTTCATTGTGAGCGTGAAAGGGCATGGTCCGGGCCTTGATGCCATGGCGGTCCAGGAGGCGGCGGCTATGGCGGGTGTCCTCACACGCCAGCAGGTCGGCCCGCGCCAGAACCTCCAGGGCCCGCAGGGTCACATCCTGAAGGTGGCCGATGGGAGAAGCCACCAGATAGAGGCCGGCCGGCAGCGCCTCGTCAGTCACCGGCCCAACTGTCCCAGTCCCGCGGATAGCGGAAGTCGATACCGATGGTCCGGTGGGAGATCTTGGCGATGGGCGGCGTGCGCCGCTTGTACTGGGAACGGCGCACCATGTCCCGGACCCTCGTGATCAAGGACGGGTCGAACCCTTCCATCAGGAGACGATCAGGATCGATCCGTTCATCCACCATGCGGAAGAGAAGACGATCCACCACGTCGTAGGTGAATCCCAGTTCCTGCTCATCGGTCTGATCCGCCCAGAGGTCGGCGCTGGGTGGGCGCCGGATGATCTCCTCGGGCACCTCCATGTGGTGGGCAAGCTGGCGGACCTGGGTCTTGTAGAGGTCGCCCATGGGCATCAGGGCGCAGGCCGAATCGCCGAACTGGGTGGTGTACCCCAGGAGTAGCTCCGTCTTGTTGGAGGTGCCCACCACCAGTGCCTCCTGGCGGGCGGACAGATCGTAGAGCACCACCATGCGCAGGCGCGCCAGAACGTTGCCGGCGCGCACCCGGGCGCGCGCGGGCAGGCTTTTCAGATAGGGGTCGGCCATGGGGCTGATGGGGATTGTCTCCAGGCTGACGCCGGTGGCTGCGGCGACGCTCTCGGCGCCGGCCAGGCTCGCCGGGTCGGAGGTGCTGGCGGGCAGGGCCACGGCCAGGACGTTTTCGGCG
Source organism: Acidobacteriota bacterium (assembly GCA_027295805.1). Lineage (GTDB taxonomy): Bacteria > Acidobacteriota > Polarisedimenticolia > SMYD01 > SMYD01 > SMYD01. Next base: position 9,894 of record JAPUKF010000038.1, read on the forward strand.
CCCAGCGCGTCCGCCGCCAGAAAGACGACCAGGGACGAGTCGAGTCCTCCCGAAAGGCCGATGACGGCGCGCTGAAAGCCGTGACGGTGCAGGCCGTCCTGCAGGAAGCGGGTGATGATCCGCCGCGCCGGCTCACAGCCCAGGTGCAGGTCCGCGGTCCTCGGTCCGCAGGCCGTGGCTGGACTGGTGGTGTTTCGTTTAGTCATGAGCGTTGCACAACAATTTGATTTCTCCGGCGGGGACCACGCCGGAACCCTTGTCTGGCAAGGCTTGTGAGCCGACGGCTTTCGCTTGACGGGTTGCCATGTTCATCGTATCTCATGGCCATCTGACCGATGAATATCCGAAATGAGTGTTGGAGAGAGGGGGTAGTTTCCAGCATTCAGAGCCGGGCGGGGCAACCTGCCCGGCTCACTTATTTTCATAGGTCCCCGCCGTGTCACGATTTGCCAGCAGGCGGTCCAGCTCCCGCCGGACCAGGTCCGGGCGCGCATCCCGGCGCATGGGATGGACACAGCGTGCACGTTTGATCTCGCGCAGGTCCAGTTCCACCAGGGCAGCCCCATCGTCGATGTCGGGCAACTCGGCCAGAAGCTTGCCATCAGGGCCATAGACAAATGAGCCGCCGGCGAAGGTGTAGCCGTCCTCGCTGCCGGTACGGTTCACATAGATCACGAACTGGGCATGAAAGCGGGCAGCGGTTTCACCGAGGAGGCGCCAGTCATGCTGCGAGCCGATGCCGCCATCGGCCGGTCCCCGCGCCGGGCCGCACGAGGGGACCAGCAGCAGGTTGCAGCCATCCTGGGCCAGAAGCCAGGCCAGTGCAGAGTGCCACATGTCTTCACAGATCAGCACGCCTGCCCGTGCCCCGCCGACAGTGAAGGTCCGCAGTTCGTTGCCGGCGGTGAAGTAGCGCCCCTCATCGAAGAGGGTGTAGGTGGGCAGGTGCAGCTTGCGTTGCCGCCAGATCACGCGCTCCCGGCGCAGCAAGATGGATGTGTTGTAGCTACGGCCATCGCCGCCGTCCTCCACCAGGCCGAGAAGGATGTCCAGATCCCGTGATGCGGCGCGTAGCGGCGCCAGCACGGGAGCGGTCTCGGGATCCAGCGCCACCTCGCTGACCATGTCATGCAGCCAGTACCCGGTCAGGGACAGCTCGGGAAAAACCACCAGGTCGGCATGTTCCCCGCGCGCGCTTCCCACCTGCTCAAGGTGAAGCTCACAGTTGCGCGCAAGATCACCCAGGGCTGGAGCAATCTGGGCGAGATAGATGCGGAGAGATTCGCGGCGATGGGTCAAGGGGCCCCTCGTGAAGGATCTTACCACGGTCTTGGCAGGTGGATATGCTACTTTTCGCGTGCGGAGGATCCCATGGAGCGTGCTCCGGCGGTGGCCGGTCTCTTTTATCCCGCCGATTCCGGATCGCTGCGTCGAACCGTCCTGGAGTGTCTCGGCGAGCCATCAACGGCGACGGTGAAGCCGGTGGCGGTCCTGGTGCCCCATGCCGGCTACCGTTACTCCGGGCGCACCGCGGGCCGGGTCTATGGGGCCGTGACCGTTCCCCCCAGCGTCATCCTTCTGGGCCCCAACCATACCGGCATGGGCCGGCCCGCCTCGGTCTGGGTGGAAGGGGACTGGCTGACCCCTCTGGGGAGGGTGCCAGTGGAGACGGACATGGCGGCAGCTCTGGTGGCGGCTCACGACCACCTGGAAGCCGACACGCTGGCCCATGCCCGCGAACATTCCCTCGAGGTGCAAGTGCCGTTCCTGCAGGTCCTGCGTCCCGATGTACGCATCGTGCCCATCGTCCTGGCCGACTGCGGCTGCCCGCTGCTCCTGGAGATGGGGCGGGTGCTGGCGGAGCAGATTCGCCGCAGTGACAGGGACTGGCTCATCCTGATTTCCAGCGACATGACCCATTTCGAGAGTCGTGAGGTGGCCCGCCGCCAGGACCGGCATGCCCTGGACCGGCTGGAAGATCTCGATGCCGCCGGGTTGTACGATACGGTTCGCCGCCGCGGCATCAGCATGTGCGGTGTGGTCCCCGCCGTGGTGGGCCTGGCGGCGGCGACGGCCCTGGGCGCCGGCCGCGGCCGGCTGCTGGATTACTCGTGCTCCGGAGACGTGACGGGAGATGACAGCGACGTGGTTGCCTACGCGGGCCTGACCATCACATGAAGCGTGGCGCGGTGTTTCTGATCGGGCTGGCCATGGCCGTCCTGCCTGGCGGCGGTGATCTGGCAGCCCAGACCGCCACGCCGCCCGTTTCATTCGCCGATGATTTCGAGGCCCATGCCGACAGCATGCACGCTCTCACCCGGGACCGTTTTGAGTTGGTGGGCAATGTCACCTTCAAGGCGGCAGGGATCGTGATACAGGCGGACCGCCTTGTGTACGATCGCGCCACACGCAGCGGTGAAGCCCATGGGAATGTGCTTTACGCCCAGGCGGTGGGCAGGCTGGCCGGCGACCGCATCACCTTCAATATCGAGGAGCGCACCGCCGAGATCACCAATGTCACCGGCTACCTGGAGCAGGGAGTCATCTTTCGCGCCAGACGATTGCTGCAGATCGACGATGAACACATGCGCATCGAGAAAGCCATGTTCACCTCCTGCACCCAGCCGGTCCCGTACTGGTCGTTCCGGGTGAGTTCGGCGCTGATCATCCGCGACCGCTATGCGCACCTTTTCAACCCCCGTCTGAAAGCCGGGGTGGTGCCGGTCTTTTATTCCCCCTACCTCTTCTTCCCCATCAAAACTGACCGTGCCACCGGTCTGCTCCTTCCCCAGATCGGGTTCTCGGATCGCCTGGGGTCGTCGCTGAGCAATGCTTTATTCTGGGCCATTGCCCGCAACCAGGATGCCACCTTCTTCCTGGACAACTATTCGGAAGGGAGTACCGGCCTCGGCGTGGAGCATCGTCTCCTGCCCAGCGCCCGCGGCAGGAGTCAGTTCAGCGGTTACTTCCTGGACGAAAAGGGCCTGGACGATATCGACGGTCCGGAGCGCGAGCGTTGGAACGTCCGCTACCGGTTGCAGCAGGGGTTCGGCCGCAAGGGGCGATTGCTGGCGCACTTCAATCTGGTTTCCGATGGCGACTACTTTCTGGATTTCAGCCGTGACCTTGACCGGGGTTCGGACCCTTCCGCCCTGTCCCGGGCGAATTATGCCGTCGGCCGCGGCTACCTGGCCTTGAACATGCGGCTGGAACGCCGGGAGCAGTTCTTCGTTGACGATTCGGTCGTCCAGTCACGGCTTCCCGAAGCGGAACTCCGCATGAGCAGTCGGCGTCTGGGGAGGAGCCCCCTCTACCTCTCCCTGGTCAGCTCCGCGGCGATCCTGGACAAGTCGGGGACAGGGTTCCCCGCCGGTTCCTACGGGCGCGTGGATCTCTTCCCTGCCATTTCGGCGCCCATGTCACCCACGCCCTGGCTCGATGTGACGCCAACCCTGCAACTGCGCGAGACTTATTACACCCGTGCCCTGGACCCCGCTGACCCGACCCAGTTCGGCGATGACCTGGCGCGCGAGTTCATGCTCTTCGATACCCAGTTCCTGGGGCCGCGTCTGAGCCGCATCTTCTTCGATGACGAGGGGAACGGCCGCCTGAAATCGACCATCGAGCCGCGCCTGACCTATCGCTACCTGCGCTCACCCGACGCCGAGGAGAATGCCCGTATTCTGCGGTTCGATGAGATCGATCTTCTGCCCGGTGATCTCAACGAGATCCAGTACGGCGTGGTGAGCCGGTTGTTCGCCCGCAAGGTGGTGCGCACACGGGCGCCGCCCGACCGGGAGGAGGGGGAGAGCCAGGGAATCGGGAGCGAGGCTTCTCAAACCGATATGGAGGCGCCCGGGCCGTCCTCCACGGGATTGCCGGGAGTCCTCCGGGAGGAGAATGACCTGTCTCTGCCGCTGGGAGAGGAGAAGGAGGGCGTCATCCTCACCAGCCCGGTTGAAATCATGAACGTCTCGCTGACCCAGCGCTTCTCCTTCGACAGAACTCTGTCCCAGGAGTTGCAGTTCCTGGATACGGACGGCGACGGTGTTGAAACCCTGGAGACGCTGGCTGAAAGTCACTTCTCCTCCGTCGTTCTCAATACGCGCATCAATCCCTCCCGGAGCACCAGTCTGGATGCCCGGCTGGGCTATGACATTCTGGAGAGCGCCGTCTCCGATGCCAGTTTCAGCGCCAGCCTGTTCAATCCCAACTACGGTTTCCTGAACGGCAGCTGGTTCTTCCGCAACGGCCTGGATGGGCGAACCCTCAACTCGTCGCGCTTGCGGGTGACCGGCGGCACCAGTTTTTTCCGGCACAAGATTTCGGTGGCTGTCTCCCTCAACTATGACGCCTCTCTCTCCCGGCTGCAGGATCAACGCTATCGGGTCGGGTACGATACCCAGTGTTGCGGCTTCGCCGTGGAGGTCCTGGACCGTGATTTTGTCGGCACCGAACAGAAGACATACCGTTTCGTGATCAACTTGAGAGGCATTGGCAATTTCCTCGACCTGCAGGACGGCGGGTCCGGACGATGATCAGCGCCCCGCTGGAGCTTCGCCGCTCAAGGCCGGTGGTCCTGGGTGCCGAGGGTCGCGCCGGCGCCGCCATGGCCGAGGTCCTTTCGGCCCACGCCCCCCAGACGGTTGCTGCCGGGCGCTTTGAAATCGATGT
>JAPUKF010000039.1 GCA_027295805.1 Acidobacteriota bacterium
TCCGGACGTTTGGCGGAAGTTGACGCGATAGATCCAGGCGCCATCTGCGCCGGTCTCCAGGACCTCCTCCAGCTCATAGGCGTTCTTGTCATAGCTGGCCTCCAGCCGCAGGGGCTCGCCAGGCTTACCCGGCTCGATCTCGAAGCCTCCCTGCTGAACCTCCAGGATGATCCGGCCCCCGGCCGGGATCCCATCCGCCTCGACCCGGGGCTGTTGCTCCGGCAGGTCTGCCGCGGCAGGACTCCCGGGGGCAAGTTCAACTGAGCCCGGCGAGATGGCCTGGGACAGGAGTTCCGGGGTGATGGTTTCCTGCTGGACCTCCTCCGAGCCCACCTGCATGTAGGCGACGCCCACCACGCCCACAACGATCATGACGAGGAACGCCGTTAGGCCCAGACACCCGAAGCAGCTGTAAAGGAACCACTTACTGCCGCTCTTTTTCGCAGTCATGTTCCACCTCCACCAGCTTGGCCCATCTTACACCCGCCGCCAGGGGCAACATCCTCAGGGGGCATCCTCCACCTCAAAAAGGAAGAGGTAACGGCCATAGCCTTCTGTGTCCATCTTCTCCCTGGGGATGAAGCGCAGGGCGGCGGAGTTGACGCAGAAGCGCAGGCCCGTGGGCCCGGGGCCATCGGGGAACACATGCCCCAGGTGGGACCTCCCGATTCTGCTGCGTAGTTCGGTGCGGGGCACGCCCAGGCTGAAATCGACTTTCTCCAGCAGATATTCCTCTGTCAGAGAACGGCTGAAACTGGGCCATCCGGTCCCGGATTTGAACTTGTCCCGGGAGGCGAAGAGGGGCTCGCCTGAGATGATATCCACGTAGATTCCTTCCCTTTCATTGTCCCAGTAGGCATTGTTGAACGCCGGTTCGGTGGCCTCATTCTGGGTGACCTGGTACTGCAGGTCTGTGAGACGGGCACGGAGTTCCGAATCTGAAGGCCGGGTGTAGCTCTCCGGCCGTGAAGCCGCCGCTCCCCCTGGCTCGAAATGACGATCCGCGCCCCATAAGCGGTCCAGGTACTCGTCGCGGCCGGAGCCTGTGCGGTAGGCGAGGTAGCGGCCGGGATTCTTCTTGTAGAAATCCTGATGGTACGCCTCAGCGGGATAAAAACGCTCGAGATGGGTGATGCCGGTCACCAGAGGCTTGGGGAAGCGGCCCGAGGCCGCCAGATCCGCGCGTGATTGTTCCGCCGTCGCCTTCTGGGCCGCGTCATGGAAAAAAATTTCGCTCCTGTACTGATCACCTCGATCCACGAACTGGCCCCCACCATCGGTGGGATCGATCTGGCGCCAGAATACCTGCAGCAGATCTTCATAGTTGATCCGTGCGGGGTCGTAATGGATCTGAATGGCTTCGGCATGACCGGTCCCACCCTGCGAGACCTGTTCATAGGTAGGATCCACCTGATTTCCGCCGGTATATCCCGAAATCACTTCCGTGACACCTTCCAGTTTTTCGAAAGGAGATTCCATGCACCAGAAGCACCCTCCGGCGAAGGTGGCAAGCGCCCGGCCGCTCTCCTCAGGCGAACCGCCGTCGGTCTCCTCACCGGCGGTGGCGGAGCAACCGGCCAGCAGGAGACCCAGCAGCAGAGTCATGCCACTCTGTGGCCATCCACGTTTTTCCAAGGTTTTCTCCCCGGGCCTGCGACTCTACCCGTTGTCCTCTAGTTGAACACTCACGGCCGCTCCGTCCATTCCAATCGAAAGGCTATCCTATGTCCAGGGTCGCCTGGCGGAGAACATGGGCGGCCCGCCCCGGCCGAGGCGAAACAACTTGCGGACGGAAAGGAAGGCGACCCCATCATCCACTTCGGTGATCTCCCCATGAGTGCTCTCACCTTGCTTTCAACCGCGATCATCCTGGTTCTCTGCCTGGGCTGGCTTGTGATCTACGCCCGTCTTGCCTGGAATCTGGCCCACCTGCGCGACCTGGCCCAGGGGCCCAGGGTGGATCGGTCATCGGCACCGCGGATCTGCGTGGTGATCGCCGGCCGTGACGAAGCTCACGCCCTCGACCGGACCCTGAGCTCACTCCTGGCCCAGGACTACCCCGACTTCAGGATCATCTTCGTGGACGATCGCTCCAGTGACGCCAGCGGCGCCATCGCACGCCGGCTGGCGCAAGACGACCCCCGCCTGCTCCCCCTGCGTATCGATCATCTACCCACCGGATGGCTCGGCAAGCCGCATGCTCTGGCCCGTGGGCTCCGGGAGGCAGATGGAGAGTGGGTTCTCTTCTCCGATGCCGACGTCCAGTTTGCGCCCGACACCCTGTCCCGAGCGGTTGGCCTGGCTATCCAGCAGAAGGTCGATCACCTGACGGCCTTTCCCGATCTTCTGGGCGGGACATTCTGGTTGCGGGTGGCGGCCGGCACCTTCGGCGCCCACCTACTAGCCGGCTTGCGCCTGAAGAAACTCCGCGACCCGAAATCTCCCCACTCCGTCGGCGTGGGCGCATTCAACCTTGTCAGGCGCAGCCTGCTGGCGCAAACACCCGGATTCTCCTGGTTGCGCATGGAAGTGGCCGACGACCTGGGCCTGGCCCAGATGATCAAGGACGCGGGCGGGCGAACCTTGGTCGTCTCCGGCCACGGGCAGATCGGCCTGTCCTGGTACCACCATGTTCCAGGCATGATCCGGGGCCTGGAAAAGAACACCTATGGTGCGGTGGCCAGCTACCGCCCGGCACGGGCCCTGCTGGCTGCTCTCGCCATGGTTTTGTTCGCCCTGGCTCCCCTGATGGCCTTCTGGCCCGGCCTGCCCGCGGTGATGCCGGTTGCGGGAGCAGCCGCGCTGCTGGCGCCGCCCCTCTGCACACTGCTGGGACAGAGGCGGTTCGGCCTCGAATGGGCGCCGTCGTTTTTCACACCGGTGGGACTCCTCATTCTGAGCTGGGCCCTAGTCCGCTCCGGCGTCTACTGCGGCCGTCGCGGCGGCATCACGTGGCGGGGAACTTTCTACCCGGTGGCGGACCTGCGCCAGGGTCAGCGGGTGCGGATCTGGGCGACCACCCGGCGTGTCGCCGTCACTCCCGGTGTCCCGAGAGATAAGTCACTCTGAGCCATCCTGCTCCCTGTTCAACCCTCTGAGGAGTCCGTCATGAACAAATCCGCCAGCAGCGTGGTCAGGAAGATGGCCGACGCCCCGCGCCAGATCGTTGGCGCGGGCACGGCTACTGAAATGCAGGTTCTACTGGGTCCTGAGGATGGCACTCCCCACTTCGCCATGCGCCGATTCATCATGGGCGAAGGCGGTGGCATGCCACGCCACACCAACACGGTGGAGCATGAGCAGTTCGTGCTGCGCGGCCGTGCCCGGGTCACCATCGAAGACCGAACTTTCCAGGTGGAGGCCGGGACGGTCCTCTATATCCCGGCCGGCGCCCGCCATGATTACCAGGTTCTGGAGGCTCCGTTCGAGTTCCTGTGCCTGGTCCCCAACAAGGTGGATCGTGTGGAGATCTGCGGGGACGAGGACGCCGGTTGAAGGCGGCCACGCCGGGGGTCGTCCACAAGGGCTTCAGTCCGAAGTTCCCGCAGCCAGGCAGTAGAGATATTTCCTGCCGCGCAGGTAGAGTTCATCCCCCACCAGCGCGGCGGACGCGTCGAAGCCGTCATCCAGATGGTTGACGGCGAGAACCTCGTAGGTGTCTCCGGCTTCCAGGACAACGGTCGTGCCGTGACGCCCGGTCACGTAAACGCGTCCACCGGCGGCCACCGGTGAGGCATATACACTGTCGATCTCGGGAAGACGCTGGCGGGAAAACAGTTCCCGGCCGCTGGCGGCATCCAGGCAGGTCAGGATGCCCGTATTGCCCTTGAGGAAATAAAGACGCCCCTGGGCCAGGAGAAGGGATGGGACATACGGCGTGTCCTGCGGGTAAGTCCAGGTCACGCCCGGCGGACCATCGAGAGGGCCGTGGGCCTTCTGGAGATCGATGGCCTGCAGCATGGCGCCCCGGAACCCGCTGGCCACGAAGAGGCGGCCACCCGCCGCCACCGGCGAAGGAATCGTGTTGACCGTCATGCCCTCGATCTCCCAGACCACATCGCCGGTCGCCAGATCGTAGCCTCGCGTGCGGGAGGTGGCGTTGATCACCACCTGCGATCTCTCGCCTGCCTGCACCACCACTGGACTGGACCAGGATGTAACCTCGTCACGCTCGCGACGCCAGAGGAGATCCCCGGTTCGACGATCGAGAGCCGTGATGAACGAGGGACCCTCGTGATCCCAGTTGATCACAACAGTATTCCCAGCCAGCGCCGGGGTTCCCCCTTCGCCGAACCCGCGGCGGGTTTTCATGTCGCCCAGGTCTTTCTGCCACAGGAGAGCGCCATCCAGGTCCAGGGCATAGATGCCATAAGATCCGAAAGAGACGATCAAAGTGTCGCCGTCCGTTACGGCTGAAGCCGACGCCCAGCTGGCATCAGCATGGGTACCCTCGTGGGGTGCTTCTTCCCGCAGCACCCGCTGCCAGAGAATCGCACCGCTGGCCCGGTCCAGGGCCAGCACGGTGAACTTCTGCACATGATCAGGCGCCACACCCCTATCCCGGCGCCATTCCGGCAGGTCGGCTTCGGCCCGTGCGGCCGTCTCCGGGTCCGGGCGCAGGCCGGCGGGAATCGCCGTGGTCAGGAAAATCTTGTCTCCCCAGATGACAGGAGTGGATAACCCCTTGCCGGGGATGGCAACCTTCCAGCGCACATTCTTCTTTTCGCTCCAGTTCAATGGCGGGTTGGCGACCGGAGCTTCGCCGGTGGCGCGGGGGCCACGCCAGGCGGGCCAGGCAGTGTCCGGGTCACCTTCACTCCCTGATACCGGCAACACGGCCAGGACCAGGCCCGCTGCCAGAATCGGCAGAACGATCAGCGGTTGTCTCATGTCGGTCCCTTTCCCGGGGGCGATCCGGTATGCGTTCAGGCAGGCTGGCCCAAGGCCCGGAACGTTCTCCGAGCCATGTTCAGCGGTTTTCCTTCACCAGCCAGGGCGCCATCCAGAAGAGAAGGGCCATGACACCATACCCGGCAGCCCATGGCCAGGCTGGTGTCAGAGAGACCACGGTGTCGGCGGCCGTCCAGCGGTAGGAATGCAGGAATCCCAGTGCCGATCCGACCGCGGCAAGACCACACCAGAAGGCCGCCTGGCGATACCGGCGCTCGATAAGAGCCACGGTGGCGGCGGCCAGAATCATGGAAGTGAGAATAAACCCCTGCTCCAGAGCAAACGCCCCATGGATCCAGGTATCCGAGCCACGAAAAGCGGTGATGAGATCGGGACTGAAGGCCGGACCGTCCGCCTTGCCCATGCCGGCGGCTCGCAGCCCGTTCTTGGCCATGAGAGCTCCCCAGGCCCCCACACCAGGCAGCAGGCCCATGACCACGGCCGGCGCGTGTTCCCGCGGGGTGGCTGAAAAGGCCTGGGCCGTGATGACGACGCCAATCCACAGGACAATGGCCATGCCCGCTTCCACCGGGATTGCCCAGACAATGGCCGAGAGAGCCCCCGTGAGCAGGACCAGGGTGAAAAACGAAGCGTTCAGCACCGAGTAGCCCACCCGGGCGCCCATGGCCTTCCAGGCCGGATGGCCGATGTAAATGGTCGTGGGAAAGCACGAACCGAACAGGGCGGCAGCGATTGTTCCCAGCCCGTTGGCCACCAGTGAGGGACGCGTGGGAAAGGAATCTCCGGCAGCTTCGGCCGATTCGATGTTCTGCAGGGACCCGATGACACTGAACAATCCCATGGGCACGATGATCGAGAGGTAGACCACCCAGGTGCCGTCAGCCAGGGCCTCCAGCAGGTCGGGCAGGACCGGCCAGGGCAAGTACAGGCTCAAGCCGCCTATGGGCGCCTCCGTGGCCGGCGCCGCGCCGGTCACCCAGCCCAGAAGAGTGCCGACAGCAACAGCCACAAGCCCGCCCGGCAGGCCGCCCCGGAACCTGACGCGGGCAAAATAGACAAGCATGATAATGCCGAAAGTCACCAACCCCACCAGGGGCCGGGCGTATGTCCGGAAGAGAAAGCCCAGGGAGATAAAAGTCAGAGCGATGCCGGCCAGGGTCGAGAGAAGCGCGGCCCGGGGTGTTGCCCTGCGAATCTTTTCCGCCACCAGGGCACCACCCAGTTCAATCAACCCGGAGCCGAGACAGGCCACCAGGCCAACCTTCCAGGCCACATGGGCCGGGTCCGCGGCGCCCGCGGCCTGGGCCGCCATCTTCGCCGGCAACATGACCAGGAAGATGAAGGCAAAAAGGGAGACCGTGTTGATCCCGTACGGCAAGGCGCAGACATCATCGCGGTTTTGACTGCGGGCCAGATGCATGGCCTGGCGGGCATAGTAGAGATTCCCTATCAGCAGTGAGACCGCCACCGCCGGCAGCACACGCCCGTAGACCAGCGCCGAGGGGAACTCCAGAACCGTCCGGCAGAGCAGATCAATGACCAGCAACTGGACAAGGTTATCCAGGGCCAGTCCGAAAAACCCATCCAGATCGCCGCGTACCAGCCACCTCATGCCGCCGCCTCCCCCGGCACGTCATGTTCAGCCTTGGCGGCGCCGGGAACGGGATCATGCCCCATGGTGATGAGACCTGTCCAGCACACCTTTGCTAGACTTTAGACGCGGTTCCGGGGGCCGTCCGCGGCCGGCTGTACCGTTCACGCCAACCTCCGCTGTGAGTGAGAATCATGCGAGATGCCAAGACCCGCCGGCTGGACAGGGAGCGCCTGCGCGCCCTGCTTCTGGAGCGCTGCTTCATCCGGGGTACGTTCACCTTGGCGTCCGGCGCCACCTCCAACGTCTACTTCGATTGCAAGCGGGCCACTCTGGACCCCGTCGGCCTGGCGCTCATCTCGGATCTTCTCCTGGACCTGGCGGACGACCTCCGCGCCGGCGGCACGGATGTGGATGCGGTGGGCGGCCCTTCGGTGGGCGCCGACCCCCTCGCTGCCGGCATGGCACTGCGCTCCGGCCAGCGTGGGGCACCTCTCCCCGCCTTCCTGGTCCGGCGCCGGGCCAAAGATCACGGCACGGGGCGTCTCATCGAAAACGACATCCCGGAGGGATCTTCCGTGCTGGTCGTGGAGGACGTCATCACCTCGGCCGGCTCCGTCAAAGAGGCGCTGACCACGATCCGGGAAGCGGGCCTGCGCGTGGCCGCGGTCGCCTGTATCGTCGACCGGGAGGCCGGCGGAGCCCAGGCGCTGGCCCCTTATCCCCTGCTGTCCCTGTTCAAGCGCTCGGACCTGGAGACGGCGAAAGCACCTTCTTGATCGGCTTGTGCGTCATGACCCAGGAGCCCTGTCGCTCACCGAACGGCCAGCGACAGGAGCCGGAATCCGACCAGAAATGCCGGCACTCCTCCCCTGGCCTCGCCCCGCACAATAATCCGCAAGATGCCATCGCTGGCCGCCTCTGCTTCGATCCGTCCGACGAAGGTTCCCTCGGCGGCGGCCGGCACCATGGCAATCACCCGGCCCTCCCCCGCCAGAACCCGCACCGGTAACCGCTCGCCCTGGGTCTCCCCCTCCTGGAACAGACCACCGCTTAACTCCAGGCGCCACGGCCCCCCCTGGGCCCGAATGAGCAGAGCAACATATCCTTGCTCCTCCAGCGCCAGGCCCATGGTCTCGGCCTGCGCCGGACGGATGCCATGCCCTGACAGGTAAACGTGAACCCCGTGGGTGACCACCTGGCTGCCCTGGATCTGCCAGGCCGCGACCGGCTCCCCATCGCCACCTGTCTCCGGCAGGTCCTCGGGCCGCACAACGTTCCGGATGCCACCCACCAGGAGGTCCCGGGCGGTATCTTTGTGCCCCTTGTATTCAAGATGGTAGCCGGCCGCCTGATCCCCCGCCGCGAACTGCGTCCCCATGGCCCGTGCCGCGAGTTCCCTCAGATCCTGGGAGTGCAGGCGCGGAAGCTGCAGCATGAGATTCCTCTTCAACTGCATCCCACCGAAACTCTCGGGGTCTTTCTGGATCTCCGCCACCAGGCCGGGCAGCAGAGTGGCCATGGCATCTTCGTAGAGCGGCAGGCGCTGCCGGTACTGGCGGACGGCCTGGTACAACTCGTAATGGGGTGCGCCCGAGTGAGCCAGGGCCGCCAGGATGGCGCGCCACTCCGCGATTACCGGGTCTCTCACCACGCGCTTGAACCTGTCCGGGTAGACCTTCCAGGCTTCATCAAGGGCATGCTGGGATTCATGGAGAAAGCCGTTGCGCTCCTCCTCAAGGATGACCTTCTCGCGCAGGCGGCGGAAGGAGGCGTAGGAGTGGCCGCGGGGAGGGCGGGCTGCACCCACCAGGCCGAGATCCAGCGCCAAGGGGTACCAGGCGGCTCGCAGGAGATTGCGTTCCAGAATTTCCAGCCGTGGATCATCCGGCGGCAGGATCTCACCAGGCTCCAGCCCACGGAAACCGCCGGCAGCCATGAACGGGCTGTCCATGGCCGGCCAGACTTCCTGCGCAAGAAACTGACTCTCTCGCGACGGGTTGCGCGGAATGGTGACCAGGCTGTAGCGACCGTCGTTGTGTTCACTCTGTCCCGGGGCCAGAGGGCCCGAATAGAGAAGAACCACCAGGGGGCACCCCCAGAGCCGGACCTCCCGGCGACTGGCCCGGATAGTGAGAAACGCATCCCCCGTGCCAGTCGGCAGCGAGATCAACTCACTGGCCGGTGTGACCTCGTCATAGAGAGGCGGGCCGCCGCCGACATCCGGGGTAGCCGCCTGCACAGGCCCCGCCCACAGCAGAATGGAGGCGGCGATCGGAATCGAACCGATGAATAAGGGTTTTGCAGACCCCTGCCTTACCACTTGGCTACGCCGCCCTGGATCCCGGCACGAGGGGAGAAAGAGTGGAGCGGGAAACGGGATTCGAACCCGCGACTTTCACCTTGGCAAGGTGACACTCTACCACTGAGTTATTCCCGCCCGCGGGGCATGATCATCGATGATGCGACCCTCTCTGTCAAGGGGGGATAGGAACGGTACTAAGCCTGAAAGGCCTCCGCAATATGCACAATATCCCATTCTGCCTCCCCACCTCCGATGAGAATAACATCGAACCTGCAGGGCATGTGCCCCAGCCGCCGGCTCGCCAGGAAGAGGCCCGCAGCTCGCGTCAGGCGCCTTTGCTTGGCTCCACCCACCGCTCCCCGCCCGTCGTCCAGGCTGCGGTTGCGTCGCGTCTTGACCTCCACAAAGGCCAGCATGCCGTCACGGGCGGCCACCAGGTCGATCTCCCCCCCACGGACACGATAGCCACGCGCCAGGATGCGCCATCCGTGTGACTCCAGGTAACGGGCCGCGATCCCTTCGCCGCGTTGGCCCGCCTCGCGGGGATTCACTCCCGTGGCACCCGCTTCCAGTGTGTTCCGGTGGGCGTGTCCTCCACCACCACTCCGGCCGCCTCCAGCTCGTCCCTGAGACGATCCGCGTCGGCCCAACGGCGCTCGGCCCGGGCCTCCTCCCGCGCCTCGATCTTGGCAACCAGCTCAGGAGCCAGGGCTTCCTCGCCCTGACCCAGGGGGATACCAAAGATCGCCTCGAATTCGGCCAGCATCGCCAGGCAGGCAGCCACTTCATGAGTCGCCACCTGCTGTCGATCCAGGGCAGCATTCACCTGCCGCACCATTTCAAAGAGAGCACCCAGGGCTCCGGCGGTATTGAGATCATCATCGAGACTATCGTTGAACCGCCTGGCGGCGCCCTCCACCACCGCTGCAGTGGCAGGATGGGACCCCTGGGACACCTGTTCCCGCTCCAGCCGCTGCACAAAATCATCCAGTCGGGCCAGATTCTGGCGGGCCGCGGTGAACGAGTCCCCGGTCAGATCAAGGACCCGGCGATAGTGTGCCGACAGAAGCAGGTAGCGGATTTCTCGCGTCTCATAACCCTTGTCCAGAAGGTCTTTCAGGATAAAAAAGTTGCCCTTGGATTTGGACATCTTTTCGCCATCCACGATGAGGTGGGCGGCGTGCAGCCAGTAACGCGCCAGGGGGACCCCGGTAGCGCCCTGGCTCTGAGCGATTTCATTTTCATGGTGGGGGAAAATATTATCTACACCACCCGTATGAATATCGAAACCTTCGCCCAGATATTTCATGCTCATGGCGGAGCACTCGATGTGCCAGCCGGGACGACCAGGATTGCCCAACCCTTCCCAGGTGGTCTCTCCGGGGCGCGCCGCCTTCCACAGAGCAAAGTCCCGGACGTCATCCTTGACATCGTACTCATCAGCTTCCACCCGGCCCGAGGCACCCGCCTGGAGCCCTTCCGGATCCTTGCCACTGAGGCGGCCATACTCCTTGAAGCCGGCAATCCGGTAGTAGACCGAGCCATCCCTCTCATAGGCGAGCCCAGCGGCCAGAAGCCTTCGGATCAGGTCCACCATCTCGGGAATATGTTCGGTGGCCCGTGGGTAGACATGCGCGCGTTTGATGCCCAGGGTCTCCAGGTCACGGAAGAAAGCCTCTTCCAAGGGCCTGGTGATCTCCTGGAGACTCCGGCCGCTCTCCATGGTGGCGGCCATGATCTTGTCGTCCACATCGGTGATGTTCATCACGTGATACACCTGAAACCCACGCACCTCAAGGAAGCGTCGCAAAAGATCTTCCCACATGAAGGTTCGGAAATTGCCGATGTGGGCGAAAGAATAGACCGTGGGACCACAGGTATACAGGCCGACCTTGCCCGGCTTGAGGGGCTCGAACGGTTGCAGAGCGTGGCGCAGGGTGTTGTAGAAGCGAATCATGGCGGGAGGGGCCTGAGTCTAAACAGGGGTCTCATGGCCTGTCAAACCGTCATCTCATAGAGAAAGGGGGAGGACCGGCAAGGCGGCCTCCCCCCATCCATCTCTTGATATGGTTCTAGAAGTTCACTTTGAATCTGACCTCGTACTGGCGCCCGAAGTTCCGGAAAGCCACCAGCTGACCATCCACCAGATTCTGAGTGGTCAGGAAATCGTCAGCCAGAAGGTTCTCAACCAGGAACTGGGCCGAGGCGTTGTACTTCTTGATCAGAAACTGTTTTTCCACAGTGACATCGATCTGCAGGTGGCTGTCGTTGCGCTGATCGTTTCTCCTGCGGGTGGGAAATTCGGTCCGGAAGGTATTCTGGTTGGCGGCATCAAACGAACTCGACCGCTCCCGGATCGAGAACGGCGTACCGCTGAAATAGGTCATGAGGGAGCCGAGCTGAATATCGCCCCAGGGCAGAATGGTGGTCACGGCCACTGTCAGGACATTCCGTTCGTCGAAGCCGGTGAAACCAAACTCATCGGCCACCCGGGACGGGTCGTTACCGGACTCATCCGCGAAGTTGTCGGCGGCTCCCACCGATCGCCCGTGGGTCCAGCTGGCGTTCAATTGCCAGTTACGCTTCATGCGACGGATGAATTCCAGGGTGAAACCGTCGAAGTTGGAGAAATTGAGATTGGAAAGAAACAAGACGTTGTTGTACAGGAGATTGCGGCGGAACAGGTCCGGCACGCCATCGGCAATCGGCACGGTCACGCCACTCTGGCCGGAAATATCGCCGAAACAGTCATCGCCGAACCCGTTGGGCACTCCCAGTTCGTCTCCAATCACACGAATGTTACCGGCCGACACCGCACCGATGACCTGTCTTGTGGGCGCCAGGCCGGCCACCACGGGATCAAATTCACACAGGGCCGGGCCACCGATGGGAGTGAACCCGATGATCTTGCTGGTGAGGCCGACGGTGCGGCGGACCGGAGCGATGAACTCGGGACCGACATCACGGGCAAAGTGATTGTAATCCACATCCTGCAACTGGGCGCGGAATTTGTTGGAGATCCACGTCAGCCGGATCTTCGTCTCGGGGGCAATTTCCCGCTCAAAGCCGATGGTCCATTCGTCCTTGAACTCGGTCTCCAGGTTGCGGTCCACCACGGTAACGTCAGGATCCGAAGCGTTCGGCTCGTCGGTCACGAGGCCACGGGCCTCATCAACGATAAAGGTTCTCCCGCGCACGTCGGGACCTTGCTCCGACACGATCTGGGCCAGGTTCACCTTGTCGTAGAACCGGCCCCAGGAGGCAAAGAAACGCGTTTTGCCGTTGGACCACGGGTCCCAGGAGATGTTGAACCGGGGTGAGAGATTGTTATTGACGATATTCACCGTATCCTCGGGACGGTTGCCCAGAACGGCCAGAACCGGGCTGAAGTTATCGAGGGTTGTGGTGCAGAGCCGGTCCGAATCAGGCCGTCTGCAATCGTCGGTGAATGATTTTTTGGGGAAAGTCAGGAAGAACGGCTTGCCCTGGACACAACTGCCGATGGGCTCCTCGGTAATCTCACCCAAGTTGTCGAGGAACCGCTGGAATTCATTGGGGAACATCCGGGCCAGAATATCCTGGGCGACCCCGCCTTCGCCCAACCCCTGGGCGTCGGCGGCGTTGAGGCATTCCACCAGGTAGCGCTGGAAGGTATTGAACTCCGCTCTCGGGTCGAACTCGCTGAAGCCGGCGGCCGCGACCTCTTCCCTGTCCAGGCGCAGCCCCGCATTGATGGCAAGATTGTCCAGGGGCAGCCAGGTATCGGTGATATAGATGCCGTAATTGTCCGACTGGCCTTCCAGGTGATTGAATCCTCCTGTCCCCTCGGGAATACCGAAACTCTCGTTCACGATGAATTTCGCCCCGGCTTGATCCGGAGTGTCATTACCGCCGAAGAAGTTGTTCTGCAGACGGAAGCTGCGCACCATCCCCTGGAACAGATCCCGTTCGAAATATTCGTGCTCGAAAATCATCCCGGTCTTGATGTCGTGGCGGCCGAAGAAGTCATCCACGAAGTAATTCAGGTCTTCGCTCCAGGTGGTGCGCTGGCGAACGTCCTCCCAGGATATGAAAAAGCTGCCTGAGGTTGCCTGGGTGTCCAGGTTCACGTCGAACGCTTTGCTGGTGAAGCGGCTGCTGTCGGTGGGGTC
>JAPUKF010000004.1 GCA_027295805.1 Acidobacteriota bacterium
CGGATGCGCCACGGCACCGATCTCTGCCGTGGGGACGGTCGGCATGTCCAGCGCCAGGCCGAGCTCATGCGCTTGGCGATCCAGGAGAGCGGCCGTCACGCGGGCGGCGGCGTCGGCATCCACGGCGCTTGCCGGCACCACGTCTTCAAGAATCACCACATCATCTTTGAGGCGCCCGTCCAGCAACCATGCCGCCGCCCGGATACCCACCTTCTCCGCCGCCGCAAAGCGCACCAGCTCACGGGAGGAATGGGACAGACTTTCCTGCATGGCCCGGATCACAAGGACCGAATCCTCCGCCGACCACGGTGCGAAGCTGCTGCGCAGCAGAACATATTCCACCGGCAGTGCCCGCGCCACCGCCACGGCTGCGTTGACACCGTCGGCATAAGCTTGCAGCAGGTCCCGAGCACCTGGTGTACGCGCGATGCTCTCGGCCACACCCAGGTACACACCCCGTCGCCGCGCCCGCCGGTCGGCCGACACCGCCACGGGGCCAAACAACTCCGACAGGCGGCCGGCGGTACTTCGTCGCATCAGGTCCATCTGGAAGAGACGCTCCTGCCCATGCAGGAAGCCGGTGGCGAACGCAGCATCCCCTTCCGATCCGGCAGTGATATGGGGAATCCCATAATCATCACGCATGATGGTGATGGTCTCAGCCGCCCCCTGGACGGTGAGGGTGCCTGCGGTCACCGGCAGGGGTGCCCGCCAGCGCCACCAGGCAACCACCACCATCAGGGCCAAGACGAGGACGAGACTCGCCAACCCCCATCTCAGGAAGCGCCCCAGACGACCCCATCTGCTCTTGTCCGTGCCCACGACCCGGCAGTCTACCAGCGCGGCCATGTCCTCATGAGGATACTCTTCAATGCGGTCAACTCGCTCAGCTATTTTGCTTTTACTTCCTGCGTTCAAAGATTTTCGTAGGCTTCCTCACGATTCCTACGACGCGCAAGTTCGCTGGCATACCGAACGCCAAGCTCGTTCGCATGCTGCCGCACCCACTCGGTCAATTTTGTTTTCCCTGCAGGCTGGGAGTCGGTGCAGAGAAGATTCTGCATGAGACCGGAAATTTCTTCCCGTGTGAGAAACACGTCTCCCACAATCTTGCCCATGAGCGAGGTCGCCAGGTATCCGAGCCCTGGAGACACCGAAATGATGAGTCGCCGCTTCCCGATACCTTCCCCGACGGTTCTGACCAGTTCACGAAATGTGAACGTCTCCGGACCGATCGCATCGATGACCCGGTTCTCTCTGGAGCAACCCTCCCGCACAGCCAATTCTGCCAGGTCATCCACGAAGATGGGTTGCAGCTTGTAGCTTCCATCACCGAACACTCCGAACACCGGCGACCTCCTGAGTACCCAGGCGATGTTGTTCACCAGAATATCCTCTTTGCCAAAAAGAACTGTGGGACGGAGAATCGAGTACGACAGACCGGACGCGATCAATTCTCGCTCCAATCGTGCCTTGCCGCTGAAATACTCGAGCTCACTATCCTCCGATGGATTGGTAATACTGATGTGAACGACCCGGCCAACGCCGGCATCCTGGGCCGCGGCGAACAGCTTGAGGGTGTTGTCAACTGCCTCTGAGTGGGTGAAGTCGTCGTGATTGAAGCGAACCCAATAGGTGTTGTACAAAACCTCCGCTCCGGCGAGGGCAGAGACCATCTTCCGGTGATCTTCGAAGTGGAAGGGCCCCGCTGCGACTTTATCTCCAAAGGGATTCTTTCGCCCGACGGAATCAGTAAGCGTGCGAACCGTTGCTCCCATCTTCAAGAGTCTTGCCGCGATGTACTTCCCAGAATATCCAAACGCCCCGGTGACCATGTGGATACTCATGGCGACTCCCTACGATGATGCTCGCCGATGCACTACAAATTTGAGATCAAGCTTTTTCATAAATATAGAAATCAGCGAACACACCTGTCTTGTAACCACGCTTATAGGGGTACTTGTTTGGAACATGTTCCTTGATCTTCCAGCCGGATGCGTTCTCTTCAATCCAGCTTGTAAAGTTCCTGTGCTTTACATGAGTGCCTTCGCGCCCCTCATTATCCTCAGAATTACTCGAATATATGATCACATAGCGACTGGCGGCCTTGAACAGAGTTCTCATGTAGCTCTCGAAAACTTCATCTTCCACTAAATGATAAATAACGTCCAGGGACAGAGATAGGTCGCCCATCTCTCCTTCATACTCCCCCATCACCTTGAAGGTCTTATTGGTGTCAGAGGCAAATTTTTGCTTGCAGAGCGAGATCGCTGTCTCGCTCACATCGAGGCCGAGATACTTCTGATAATGAGCAAGCTGAAGCTGGTTCCCATCGCCACAACCGAATTCGATCGCAGATATCACTTCGTGACGGGTCACGAAAGAATTGATTATTTCTGCTTTGAATTCTGCAAATTTCTCGTATGAACCAACGCCGGAATTGCCACCCGAGGCATAACGCTGTTCCCAATATTTTCCGGAGCCGGGAAAGGCTTTGAGTTTTTTTCGATTTCCTGTGATTCTCCAGTAAAGCCGTCTGGCAAACCTGCCGAGACCCGGTGTGTTCTTGCTTTGCTCTTTCATGCTGGACATGTTACTCCTTCAAGAAGCCGATCCTGCGACTCGACCCCACGGCTAGCCCATGCCCGGCAGCCTACCGGCGCTGCCACATGTTCATGCGCGTGAAGAATAGTGAATTCATGCAGAGCCGGGGTCGGCATCTTGCTAGAATCAGATCCCATGAAAATCCTTCTCACCAACGATGATGGAATCGGCGCGCCGGGATTGGCCACCCTCCTGGACGCCGTGGCGGGCCTGGGGGAGGTGGTTGTGGTTGCGCCACAGAGCGTGCAGAGCGGTGCCAGCCATGCCATGACGGACAGGACCCCTCTGAAAGTGGTTTCCTACGACCTGTCCGGCGCCCGTTCCGCCCATGCCGTGGAAGGGAAACCGGCCGACTGCACCCGGCTAGGGCTCTGCCATTACGCCACCAGCAGCGAGTGGGTGATCTCAGGCATCAATGCCGGCGGCAACCTGGGCGTCGACGCCTACTACAGTGGCACGGTGGGTGCGGCCCGGGAAGCCGCCATCCTCGGCCATCCGGCCATTGCCCTGTCCCAGTACATCCGCGATGCCGCCGGTCTCAACTGGGAACGGTCCGGCCGCTGGGCCGCCGAGGTCATTGGCCAGATCATGACCCGGGGAAAACAGCCGGGTCTCTTCTGGAACGTGAATCTCCCTCATCCTTTGGATGACGCGCACACGCCGGCCATCGTGGTGGCCCCCCTGGCAGCCGAACCCCACATGGTGCGCTACCACCAGGGTGAGGATGTCGGCAGCACCAGCGTGTTCCACTATCGGGGTCGCTACCAGGATCGACCACGACCCCGGGGCAGCGATGTGGACGTGGTCTTCGGCGGCGACATCTGCGTCACACCCATGCTGCTGGACGTGTCGGCCTGCGACCTGAGCGGTGGGCCGTTCAACTCACCGGCTCCTTGCCCGGCGACTCACTCCACGTAGCCCAGTGAGCGCAGTTCCCGGCGGACAGCTCCAGCGCCAGGGATATCCGCCTCATCGGGTCCTGTGGCGGGAAGGTCGAGCCGCTCCACCAGGGTCTGCCACCCGTCCAGCAGGTCACCGCGGATATCTTCTTTTTTCTGTTCGTCCACTTCAGGCGCCAGCGTCCCATCGAGACGGCCGAAGTGGACGATCCGGCCATCGTCGCCGGCCATGACGAGCCACCAGGGACCACGCACCAGGGCACGGGCGTCGCGGGTCTCGCAGACCCGCAGGCGGTCCTCCGGGAGAGCCTCTTCCCCGGCGACCACTGCCCGCAGGCTGTATCCCGCGGTCCTCCGGCCGCGCGGCACGCCGGCATAGTCCAGCAGGGTCGGAACCAGATCTTCCAGATGGGCCGGCCCTTCCACCACCCGGCCCGCGGGTACGCCTGCGCCTGAAAGGATCCAGGGCACGAACATCTGCTCCCTGCGCAGCAGGTTGTGGCCGAAGATGCCGCCTTCTCCCAGGCTTTCACCGTGATCGGCAATCACCGCCACGACGGTGTTATCCAGCATCCCCCTGTCGGCCAGGTCGCCCATGAACTCTCCCAGCAGCCGGTCGGCATGGTGAATGCCACCATCGTAGAGATCCCGAATCCAGGCAAGCTGATCCCCCGTCAGGTCCATACCGGTGAGATCTTCCCTGCCACATAACCCGCTGGCATCCAGGGGCGCCCCACGGCCGCCGGTAAACGGCCGCGCATCCTCCTGCGGCGGTTGGTAGGGGCAGTGGATGTCATAAGTATGGAGAAACAGAAACCACGGGGTAGCAGCAGCGCTGTCCAGCCACTGCCGGGCCCGGGGTAGGATGGCCTCAAAACCACCGCCACGGCGGTCGGCCACAGGCCGCGCGCCCTCGGGCGCCGCCTCGGCCAGGTCATCCACATAAAGGTCAAACCCCTTCCCGTGGCCGAAGCGGGCGCGCATGAAACCGCCGTCCACGAAAGCGGCGGTGGCATAACCCGCGGATTTCAACAAGGTCGCCAGCGAGTCGCCCTGTTCCTTGCCCGCGGCGGCCGGCATGCCCTTGAGAATGGCTCGGTGGGCCAGACGGGTCGTGGTGGACGGCGTCATGACGTCGGCAAACCGCACGCCGACCGCAGCCAGACTGTCCAGAAACGGGCTTGTGGGCCGAGGGTAACCGTAGGCACCAAGATGGTCGGCACGCAGCGTATCCAGAGAGATGAGCAGAACGTTGGGGCGTGACGGCGGCGGCTCAGGTGCGCCGTTACAGGCCGCCATGGCCAGAAGGAAAGTGCTGGCAAGCAGGATGCGCCGGCCGCCCGGAACAGCGGTGCCGCGGGTCAGGCAAGTCCTTATCCGGTCGCTCTTTCCGATCTCCACGCACGCCCCTTTCCGCGCTTGATGGTAGCGCACCATCTGACGGCGCGGCGGCCGCGAGAGACGTCCACCGGTCCCTCTTCAGCCCCCGCGAGCGTGTGGTAGCATCGTTTCCACACCCTAGGAGGACAGAGAAATGGCAACCTCGGCGCGCAGAAAAATCGCCTTGATCGGTGCCGGCAACATCGGCGGCACCATGGCTCACATCATCCTCGAAAAAGATCTCGGAGACGTTATCCTGTTCGATGTGGTCGATGGCATGCCCCAGGGCAAAGCCCTCGATCTCATGGAGATGCGCCCCACCGCTCACCTTGACGGTAGCGTCACCGGAACCAATAGCTGGGACGATTGCCGTGACGCGGATCTGTTCATCGTGACCGCGGGAATCGCCCGCAAGCCCGGCATGAGCCGTGACGATCTCATTGCCACCAATTCCAGGATCATGACCGATGTGGCGAACCACATCAAAGAAGTGGCCCCTGCCGCGTTCATCATCGTCATCAGCAACCCGCTGGACGCCATGGTGACCCTCTGCAAGAACGTCACTGGCTTCCCCAAGCAGCGCGTCGTGGGCATGGCCGGCGCCCTGGACACATCCAGGTTCCGCCATTTCGTCGCCGCTGAACTGGGCGTCTCCGTGGACAACGTCAGCGCCTCCGTCATGGGCGGGCATGGCGACACCATGGTGCCTCTACCCCGCTTCTGCTCCGTGGCCGGCATCCCGCTGCAGAGCCTGCTCCCGGCGGAGCGCATCGAGGCCATCGTCAACCGCACTCGCGTCGCCGGCGGTGAAATCGTCAAGCTCCTCAAGACGGGCAGTGCCTTCTACTCGCCGGCTGCATGCGCCGTGCGCATGGCTGAATCGATCCTGCTGGACCGCAAGTGGGTGACACCCTGCGCCGCCTACCTGGAAGGTGAGTACGGGGTCAAGGGCCTGTATGTGGGCGTGCCCGTGACCCTGGGCGCTGGTGGCGTGGAGACCATCCATGTCATCGATCTCAATGACGAGGAGCGGGCGGCGTTCGACGAGTCGGTGAAACACGTCCGCGAACTGGTCACAAGTCTGACCCCGGCCTGACGGCGGCCGCCGGCCGCTGCCACCCAATGGCGCCAAATCCCGACTCAGGCAGCCGGCCGTCAGGTTTTCGGTTTTCATCCCCTGATGTGGAGCGCTACAGGCAGGGGCGCCGCCGCGGTGTGGCTCGACCCCTGTTTCGCCGCTGGGAAGCCATCGGGCTGCTGCTGCTGGTGACCGTGGGCGCCGCGTTCGTGCCGGGCGTGCGCGGTGCCCCCGCCATGGTCACTCTCCTGTGGCACACAGTGGATGCCGGCGACCTGCGGACGAGCTTTCAGGCCATGACTCCGGCGCTCCTGGCTCTCTTCTTTGCCTGGCGCGCCTCAGGACGCATGATCCGCCCTTTCTCCAGCTTCGCCGCGCTCATGGCGACAGTGACCCTGTCCGCCGTACTCGTCTTCGTGGCCTTTCACCTGGGGCTCCACCTGGCCCTGCGCGCATCCGATGCATGGCCATGGTGGTCCCCCTGGAAGGCCACGGCGCCCGGCGCCGCCGTGGGCTGGGCCGTCATTCTTCTGGTGGCGGCCATCCGCTTTCTCTGGGGCCGGGCCGCCGACGAACTGCGCTCGGCCCGCACGGCCCTCCAGCATCCCGGAGAGGGTTCCGGCTCGCCTGAGGATTCCGGCTCCCCGGAGGAGGACTCATGAAGAAAGAGATGATCGCAGCCAGCCTGCATGACGAGCGTGAAGCCGAGTACCTATACGGCGCCCTGGCGGCCACGGAAGAAGGCGTGGTGGGCAAACTGTTTGCCGACCTGGCGGTTGAGAGTGGCCGCCAGGCCTGCCTGTGGGAACGGGCTCTTGCGGGTATCCAGGCGGCGACGCCTCCGTTTCATCCCGGACTGCGCGCCCGCCTGGTGTCCTGGCTGGTGCACCGGCTCGGGGGCCGCCAACTGCTGCCGGTGCTGGCCGCCATGAAGGTGCGCGGCCTGTCCATCTACCGGGACAACCCGGATCTCGCCGCCGCCGAGGCGGCCGCGTCCGCCGCCGGCACCCATGAGTCCTGGCACCGGGACAGCCGCGGGGGTGGTTCCCTGCGGGCCGCCGTCTTCGGAGCCAATGATGGCCTGGTTTCCAACGCCTCCCTGATTCTCGGCGTGGCCGGGGCCATGGCTGAGCCGCGCGTGGTCCTCATGGCCGGGGCCGCCGGGCTGCTGGCCGGAGGTTTTTCCATGGCCGCCGGCGAGTATGTTTCCGTGCGCACGCAGCGGGAAATGCTCGAACACCAGATCGAGCTGGAAAAAATGGAACTGGAGGCCATGCCCGAAGAGGAGATCAAGGAGTTGACCCTCATCTACCAGGCGCGGGGACTGGAAAAAGAAGCCGCCCGTGCCCTCTCCCGCCGTCTGGTGGAAGACCCGGTCCAGGGCCTGAGAACCCTCGCCCGGGAAGAACTGGGCCTGGACCCCGACACGCTGGCCTCACCCGTTGCCGCAGCGGTGGCTTCGTTCTTCTCGTTCGCCGGCGGCGCCCTGATCCCCCTGGCCCCTTATGTCTTTGGCGCCGGACCGGGAGTCCTGGGCGCCAGCCTGCTGCTCACGGCTCTCGCCCTCCTGGTTCTGGGCGGCTGCATGAGCCTGTTCACCGGGCGGGATTTCTGGTTTAGTGCCCTACGTATGATGCTCATCGGTCTGGCCGCAGGGGCCGCCACCTATGGCCTTGGCCGTCTCTTCAACGTGGCGATCTCATGAGTGCGAATCCCCGCAGCGGGGCTGGGAGAATCTGATGCGGCGAACTGGAACTCTGGCCCTGGTAGGTCTGGCCCTCCTCGTGGGTGCCATCATCTGGAGCAGTTTCAACACCCCACGGGTGGAATGCGAGGTGTGCATCACCTACGACGGCAGGACCAACTGCGCCTCGGCGGCCGGTCCGAGCGAGGATGAGGCCATCCGCGCAGCCACCGATGTCGCCTGCGCGCTACTGGCATCAGGACGGGCCGGCTCCATGGCCTGTGGCAGGAGCACACCCACCAGGGTGAGCTGCCCCTGAACAGGGCGGTCTGTCAGCGGTCCATGGCCAGCAGGCGAGTGGCATCCAGGAAGATGACCTCTGCCACCTGGGGGCGCAGGATACGCAGGACGACGCCCTCGCCAAAGCTCTTGTGAGCGACCCGCTGGCCCTCCTTGAAGTGGGCCTTCACCGAGTACTTCACGGCATCGCCGGGCGGCGTCTCCTCAAGCACCTTCTTGTAGGCTGTCTCCGGATCATCCTTTCGCGACCCTGCCCTGCGCGGGCGCACCGCTTCGAGACCCTTGGGCTTGCGATACAGATGCTCGGCAGCGCACGCGCTGCAGCGCGCGCGCTTGGGCTTGCCCTTATCCACGGTCAGAATGATGTGATTGGTGGCGTCATGGCAGCGGCCGCATTGGGCCTCGACCTGGGCGCCGACTTGGACGGTATCGGTCATCGGGTCAGTCTCCTACTCAGGCCCGGCTGTCCCAGGTGGTATCCGGGACATGGTGCCTGAGGTTTTCATACCGGGCCATGACGAACAGGGCGTCCGACAGGCGATTCAGATAGATCAAGGCGTGAGGGCCGACGGGCTCCGCGCGGGACAAGGTCAGGACCCGGCGCTCGGCCCGGCGACAGATGGCGCGGGCCATGTGCAGATGGGCGGCCGCCGGTGTGCCGGTGGGGAGAACGAAGTTTTCCAGGGGCGGCAGATCCGCCATGAGCCGGTCCATGAGATTCTCCAGCTCCCGCACGTGATGCTCCTGGATGCAGGGGCCCTTGGGCGCGCCTGCCGCCTGGGGCCTGCACAGCTCAGCCCCCAGATGAAACAGTTCGTTCTGCACTGTGGCCATGGGCTGGGTCAGATCCTCGTGCAGGCCGGCGGCCCGCACCACACCGACCATGGAGTTCAATTCATCCACCGTTCCAAACGCTTTCACCCGCGCCGCATCTTTGGCGACCCTGACCCCATCACCCAGGGCCGTGCTCCCATCATCGCCAGTGCGTGTATACACCCTGGTAATGCGCGGCATGGGTTTCTCCGGCGTACCGGGCTTCAGGCCATGTGCTGGACGATGGCCCGCCCGAACTCGCTGCATTTCACCTTGCGAGCGCCTTCCATGTTGCGCTCCAGGTCGTAGGTCACCGTCTTGGCGGCGATGGTGGCCGCCAGGGCTTTCCTGGTGAGGTCCGCGGCGTCCTGCCAGTCCAGGTGTTCCAGCATCATCACCCCGGAGAGGATGAGAGAACCGGGATTGACCTTGTCCTGGCCCGCGTACTTGGGCGCGGTGCCGTGGGTCGCCTCGAAGAGCGCCACCTTGTCGCTCATGTTGGCGCCTGGAGCCATCCCCAGACCACCTACCTGCGCGGCGCAGGCATCGGAGAGATAATCGCCATTGAGGTTGGGCGTGGCGATGACATCGTATTCGTCGGGTCGCAGCAGGACCTGCTGGAACATGGCGTCGGCGATGCGATCCTTGATGAGAATCTTGCCGGCGGGAACCTGGCCGTCGTGCTTGTCCCAGACGTCGCCCTCGGTGACCGTGAAATCACCAAACTTCTCGGCGGCGATCTCGTAACCCCAGTCGCGGAAGGCACCCTCGGTGAACTTCATGATGTTGCCCTTGTGCACCAGGGTCACGCTGCGGCGCTTGTGATCGAGAGCATACTGAATGGCCTTGGCGACCAGGCGCTGGGTGCCGAATTTGGAAATGGGCTTGACCCCCACTCCGGAATCACTGCGCACGGAAACACCCATTTCATCGTCAAGAAATTTGATGAACCGGGCCGCGTCCTCGGTCCCCTCGCGCCACTCGATGCCGGCGTAGACATCCTCGGTGTTTTCGCGCACGATGACCACGTCCAGCTTGCCGGGCTCTCTCACCGGACTGGGCACTCCCGGCACATAACTGACCGGCCGGATACCGGCATAGAGGTCCAGAAGCTGGCGCAGTGCGACATTGAGGCTGCGGAAGCCTCCGCCAACCGGCGTGGTCAGCGGCCCCTTGATGGACACCACGTATTCCCCGATGGCCTCGACCGTCTCATCGGGAAGAAAGGAATCGGTGATCTCGCGGGCCTTCTCGCCGGCCAGGATGGGCATCCAGCAGATGACCCGCTTGCCGCCGTAGGCCTTGGCGACAGCGGCGTCGAGAACGGCCTGGGTTGCGGCCCAGATATCAGGACCGATGCCATCCCCTTCGATGAAGGGAATAATCGGCTGGGCAGGGATCTGAAGCTTCCCACCAGAGATGGTGATCTTGTCCCCTGCGGCCTGGGGCTGCGGCTTGGCTATGGTCATGATGGCGGCCAGTTTACCACCTCCAGGGAGTGTTTTTCAGCTAGACTGACCGGGTGTTCATCACGCCGGCAAGAAAACCACTGCTCCTCGCCCTGCTGCTGGCCGTTCTCGTCCCGCCCGTGCTGGCCGGCCAGGATCCTACCGGCTCCGAGGCTCCTGAAGCCGACCGGACCGCCAAGCAGGTGGCCACCGTGGGAACCGTCCTCAGTCATCTGGCCCACGCCCTAGATCCCGACACTCCCGCCACAATCCCACCCGCCGAAGCACTCACTCTCCTGCGCGCGAATGGGTTGGCCCTTGCGGGCGAGGTGGACCTCACCGCCCCGCTCACGGCCGTCCAGGCGGCGCGCCTTGCCGCCGCCGCGGGTCTTCGTCTGCGCAGTGACAGTGACAACCCCGAAGCCCCCCTGCCGGCGACAATGGTTTCTCCCCTGGTGGAAATCCTGCACCTCGCCCTGACCGGCGGCAGCCAACCCTGAAACGCGCGGAACCGGCGCCACCCCAGTTTGCCATGTCCAGATCCCCTCATGACCCGGCGGTTTTCACCCAAGGCCTGGGCAAGTCGTTCAGCAGCCGGCGCAAGCTGGCGAATCTGATTCGTCATCCTTTCGCCCGGGCCGAGCGGATCGTCGCCCTTAAGGAGGTTGACCTGGAGATCCGGCAGGGCGAGATCTTCGGCCTCCTGGGTCCCAACGGCGCCGGCAAGACCACTCTCCTCAAGATCCTGTCGAGCCTGGTGCTCCCCGACGAGGGCGAGGCCCGGGTGAACGACTGCGACATCGCGCGGGATGAGATGGGGGTGCGCCGTGCCATCGGGTACGTCACCTCCGATGAACGCTCGTTCTACTGGCGCCTCAGCGGCCGGCAAAACCTGATCTTCTTCGCCCGCCTCTTTCACGTGCCGAGTGCCACCATTCCTGATCGCGTGGACGACCTCCTGCGCCGGGTGGACCTACAGGGCAAGGGCAGCGAGCCGTTCTCGGCCTTCTCGTCCGGCATGAAACAGCGCCTGGCCATCGCCCGCGCCCTCCTTCACGATCCCCCCATTCTCTTTCTGGACGAGCCCACCCGCAGTCTCGACCCTGTGACGGCGCGGCATATCCGCGAGTT
>JAPUKF010000040.1 GCA_027295805.1 Acidobacteriota bacterium
CATCGATGGGGACGTAACGGGTCGGGCCGCGGCGGCACCAGGCGTCCAGGATATTCCGTGTCTTGGATGAGCTGCCTGAGCCCAGTTCCACCACCGTGGTGTCCCCGGCCTGGCGCCGCAACTGGTGGGCAGCGGCCTCCAGGATGGCGTCTTCGGCGCGGGTCTGGTAATACTCGGGCTGCTGGGTGATTTCTTCGAAGATCCGGGACCCCTCATCGTCATACAGATAGGTGCAGGAGAGAGTGCGGGGGTGATCTTCCAGCCCCCGTGCGACCGATTCGGCAAAGGCCAGCCGGATATCCGTCTGGGGTTCGCGGTGAAGGACATACCCGGGCCCGCTTTCCTGGATCCAGTCAGCGGGGGACTCCAGGACCGCCGCTAATCGGACGGGGTCGATCATGGCGATATCATGACCGATCCGGGGAAAGTGTCAAGAAGGTTTCTTCCGGAGCGAACCTGCCGGGGGGCCGGTGCGTTATAGACTGGTGCGGGGAGGAAACCATGGCCCGACGTCTGACGCGCAATACCAGAAAGGCAATTCTCGGCGGTGTGGCCGCAGGATTCGGCGACTACATCGATATGGACCCGGTTCTCATCCGGCTGATTTTCATCATTCTATGCCTGGCCGGCGGCGCAGGCCTGATCATCTATATCGTCGCCTGGCTGGTGATGCCCCGGGACGATCAAGTCGATCAAGAGGGCGCGAGCGAGGGTATGCCCCCGCCGGCGGATCAATTCGCCAATGAAGTCAAGGCGGCCGGGGAAAGAGTAGTGGACAATATCCGGCGCTCAACCACGGATGCCGGGCGCGGAAGAGTCATCGGTGGGCTCATCCTCATGCTCCTGGGCTTCCTTTTCCTCATGAACCAGATCTATTCCCTGGACTGGCTGCGGTTCCGCTACCTCTGGCCCCTGGTGCTGGTGGGAGTGGGAGTCATGTTGTTCATCCAGGGGATGAAAGGACGCGAGAAGTGACCAGACGGGGCCGGCCGTGGAGACAGGTCAGCCGAGGCACGCTTGTCATGGGCTGCGGGCTGTTTCTGCTCCTGAACACCACGGGCAATCTGCCCTGGTCGTTCTGGCTGCGACTGCTGCCCCTCTGGCCGGTCTGCCTCATAGCCATTGGCCTGAGGCTGGTTTTCGAGCGCTCCCGGCTGCCGGTGGGCATCCTGCTGTCGCCGGTCCTGGTGCTGGGCACCATGTCCTGGGTGGCCGTCGCGGGGCCGCCTTCCACCTCCTGGGATCGGGGCAACCTGAGTCTGCGGGCCGAAAAGCCCGGGGATATCCAGCGGTGGTCCCTGGAAGGGAACCTGGCATATGGTGACCTGGAACTCGCCAGTCAACCCCTGCCCGCGGGAATCCTGGTGGAGGGAGAAGCCACGACGGGACGCGGCAGGCCCCAGTTACGGACCAGTAGCGGTCGCTCGCTGGCACGAGTGAGGTTCCGGCAGTACGAAGGCCATCACATTTCCATTCTTGGTGAGAAATGGTCCGGGTGGCGCCTGCGTCTGGCGGAAGGGCTGCCGCTTTCGCTCGATCTGAAACTGGCTCTGGCGGAAGGGCGCTTCGACCTGCGAACGGCGTCGCTCACGGCCATCGATCTCGATGGCGCTTTCAACAGCCTCTCTCTGCGCCTGGGCAAGCCTGAACGTGACGTCCCGATCAGGCTGGAAGGGGCGTTCACGGGCTATCACCTCCAGGTCCCGGACGGTGTGCCGGTGCGTGTTCAGACCGACGGTGTCATGAATGTCATCTCGGGTTCCCGCGCCGGCACGGGTCCGGGCTATCGCATCCGCCTGCGCGGCGCGTTCAATCACCTGGATATCGAGCGCCTCCATGAGGGGGCTCAGTCGTCCGCCTCCACCTCTTCCTCCTCATCGCTGGTCGGACTCCCTGTTCCCTCATCATAGAGATCCAGCAACCGGGTGATGCCGGCGTCCTTGAGTTGTTTCTGAAAGCTGTCCACCAGGTCCACGTAGCTCAGGACGACGGCTTTGCGCTCTTCGAGGGACATGGCCACCAGGGGGAACCGTTCCATGGCCGTGGCAGCCCGCTCCAGAATTTTCAAATACTCGTTGACATAGATGGAACCCAATCGGCGCGGGTGCATGGCCAAGCCCTCCGGGGCTGTTCTCTCATCTTCCGGCGCCTTATGCAACCCCCGAGGCGGTACGTTTCATTCCGGCCGCTCCGGCCAGACGTACCAGGTCCCCTGAGCACGAGCAATCAGCTTGCCGCGGGCGTCGAGAACCTCGCCTTCGGCGAAGGCACAATGGGGGCCCCGTCTGGTCATCCTGCCGCTGGCACGCAGAGGGCCCCGGCGACCGCCGCTGACGAACTGAACGGAGAGTTGCAGGGTCGCGCACCATTCGACGGGGTCGATGGCGGCGACCACGGCCATACCGAGGGCGGAATCCAGGAGAGCGGAGAGAACACCGCCATGCACGACACCTCGCCGGTTGAGAAGTTCAGGCCGGATCTCCGCTTCCAGGACCACACCCGCCCCTGAGTGCTGGATCTGGGCGAAGCCCAGGAGATCGCCAAGTGGGGAACGATCCTCGTCGGTGGAAGTCAAACCCGGGCACCTTTATGGTTGGGAGAGGGAGAAGAAAATGGTACCGCTACGGGGAATCGAACCCCGGTTTGATGACTGAGAATCACCCGTCCTAACCCCTAGACGATAGCGGCACCGCACAAACGTAACATCGCCTTCCTGCCCCTGTCAATCGGGTGGCAGGCCGAAGATTTCCACAGATTCTGTGGACAACCTGTGGGCGGAGAGGCTCCATGTCCGCCGTGCAGGGGGCTTATCTACATTGCACATGTTCCGGTTCTTACCGGTTCAGCCCCGGCCGTGTTTCGATTCTTGACATGGGATGTGCCCTGCCTAGATTGACCATCAGGGGCAGATATGTCGATGGCGCAAGATAATCAAGCGGACCTGCTGGTGGCTGACGGCGAGATGCACAGACTCCTGGCCTCGCCCCTGCGCATCTCCCTGCTTGCCATCCTGCGCCGCGACAAGCATGAATCGTACAGTCTTGAAACGCTGGCGCGAAAAACCGGGCGGCTGCGTATCGATACGGAGAAGTGCCTGAGCCCGCTGGTGGATGTCGGCCTGGTGACCTCCTCCCTCAATGCCGATGGGGAAGGGCCGATCTACAAGTACCGGGTCGGCCTCCCGGATATCGAGAGCGGCATCGATGCCGCCATGCAGGAGAAGAACGGGCACCTGGAGAGGACCACGGAAGTTGAAGCCAAGTACTTCGAGGGCATGATCGGGTCCGACGAGAAGATGCTGGTGGTCTTCGAAATGATCCACACCGTGGCCAAATCGGACATATCAGCCCTGATCCTTGGTGCCACCGGTACGGGCAAAGAACTGGCCGCCCATGCGATCCACGATCTCTCGCCTCGTGCCCGCAACCAGTTCCATGCCATCAATTGTGCGTCGCTGCCGGAGACCCTGTTCGAAGCCGAGCTTTTCGGGTATGAGAAGGGTGCTTTCACCTCGGCCCACCGCCGCAAGATCGGGCGTCTTGAACTGGCCGACGATGGGACCCTGTTCCTGGATGAGATCGGGGAGTTGAGCATCGCCATGCAGGTCAAGCTTCTGCGGGTGATCGAGAGCCGCAGTTTCGAGCGCCTCGGTGGCACCCAGACCCTGAGGACGAATTTCCGCCTCGTTTGTGCGACCAACCGGTCCCTGGAGGACATGGTGGCGGCCGGCACATTCCGTGAGGATCTGTATTACCGCATCAACGTGTTTCCCATCCGCTTGCCCTCCTTGCGCGAGCGGCCGGGAGATATCCCGATCCTGGCTCGTGAGTTTCTACGTAAATTCTGCAAGGAGAACAATTTACCGGTTGACGCACGGCGCTTCAGTGATGATGCCATCGCGGAGCTTGTGGCCCGTGACTGGCCGGGCAACATTCGTGAATTGAATAATGTGGTTCAGCGGGCGGCGGTCATGGCGGAGGACAGCCGGATCACCGCCTCCAGTCTCAAATTGATCCTGGGCACAACCTCCAGTGTCATGGAGATCAGCGACAGGGAACCCATGAGATCTCTCCGCGACATGGAGAAGGAACATGTCACTCGCACCCTGGTTGCCATGAGCTGGAACATCAAGGCGGCTTCCGAGGTACTCGGTATCTCCAGGGTGACTCTCTACAAGAAGATCCGCGACTACCGCCTCGAACGCTCCTGACACCTGAGATCCGGTGTTCAGGAACGAAACACCTGCTCACGGCATCCTGTCCGGCTCCTGAACACCTCTCCCACGCGCTCTCGATTTCGTTCCTGCTATCAGCCGTAAGTCTGTATATAGCAGTGCCTTAGCGGATTAGTTCGGAGTACGAAATCGAGACACGGATGGCATCGTCGTTGCTCTAAGAGATGAGCGACGAAGAGGAGAGCCGTCCCATGTCCCCAGATGTGAAACGCGTTCGATGGTTCAGCGCCGCCACCAGGTTCGGCCGGGTTCTCCCGGGCCTGTGCCTGCTCCTGGCAGGTCTGAGCCAGCCACTGGCAGCGGCGCCGGGCACAGTGCCGGCGAAGGTTGCAGGCGATCTGCAAGTTATCGCCGGGACAGCCGCACCTGCAGACCTGATTCCGGCAATCCTGCAGGTGAGGCCCGGGGCGGATCGAGGGCGCCTGCTGGCAGCCCTGGCGCGCGAGGGCGTGGCGGTTCACCGTGGATTCCACTCCGTTGACGCCCTTCTGGTCGATCTGACTCCTGAATCTCTCTGGAGAGTGGCTGCCCTGGAGCAGGTGGCGGTCCTCTCGCCGGACCGTCCCGTGCGCCGCATGGCCTCTTTCGAGCCGGGTCACCTGGCTGTGACCACCGGCGCGAGCCTGGTCGCCGCTTCGACCTCAGGTGGCGCGGGAGTCGCCATTGCCGTGGTGGACAGTGGCATCGCCGCCGACTTCCCCGACCTGGCCGACCCTCTGGATCCAGGTGCTTCGCGCGTCGTGGCGGCGGTGGACCTGGTCGGTGACGGTGCGTGGTCCAGCGACCCCTATGGCCATGGCACTCATGTCGCCACTCTGGCCGCAGGTGACGGCTTCCTGGGACAGTCTCAGGGCCTCTCCCTGGTCGGCATGGCACCCCGGGCCACTCTGGTGGACGTGCGTGTCCTGGATGCCGAGGGGACCGGCACGGTCAGCCGTGTCATTCGCGGCCTGGACTGGGTGCTGGACAATCACCGTCGCCTCGGGATCCGGGTTGTGAACCTCTCTCTCGGCGCTGCCCCCATGGAGCCGGCCGCCACCGATCCTCTCTGCCGTGCGGCGGCAGCACTGGTGGATCAGGGTCTCGTGGTGGTTGCTTCGGCCGGGAACTTCGGATATCTGGACGGAATGACAGTTTATGGCTCTGTGACATCTCCGGGTAACGAGCCGCGGGTCCTCACGGTGGGAGCGGTCAAAACATGGGACACGGACGAAAGGTCCGATGACGAGATCGCCCCCTACTCGAGCCGCGGTCCGACATTGCCGGACTATCTGGTGAAGCCCGACCTCGTCGCGCCAGGCCACCGGCTGGTTGCAGGGCAGGCGCCCGGGAACCGTCTGGTCATGGATCATCCCGAGATCCACGAGGACCGTGTGGATGCGGCCCCGTGGGGCTATATGGTTCTCTCCGGAACCTCTCTATCCGCAGCCGTGGTCAGCGGCGCGGCCAGCCTGGTCCTGGCTGCCAACCCGTCCCTGACGCCCGAGATGGTGCGGGAGGTTCTCATGTTCAGCGCGCAGCCCCTGCCGTCCACGTCGGTTCTGGCTCAGGGGGCCGGCCTGCTCGACGCTGAAGGTGCAGTGCGGCTGGCAGCGTCTCTCTCCCCGCAGGCGAGCCACCTGCCCCACGGAAATGCTGCCCTCGCTATGAACCGTGCCTGTGAAGGCCCCGACCAGGGCGAAGGGTGCCTGGCCCTGGTGGGAGACACCAGCGTGGATGCCGGTGGTGTCATCTGGGCGGACGGCGTCATCTGGGCCGACGGAGTCATCTGGGCCGATGGCGTCATCTGGGCCGATGGCGTCATCTGGGCCGATGGCGTCATCTGGGCCGATGGCGTCATCTGGGCCGACGGCGTCATATGGG
>JAPUKF010000041.1 GCA_027295805.1 Acidobacteriota bacterium
TTGGTGAGATTCCGTGAGAACATGCGGCTGGCGTCGGCCGCCTTCATGCTGGTGACATTCAGGGGACCGGAGATGGTCACACCGTGATGGATCACGTCCTGGCCGGGCTGGGTCAGGGCGCAGTTGCCGCCCTGCTCCGCCGCCAGATCGATGATCACCGAACCCGGCTTCATGACCTCCACCGAGGCAGCGTCAAGCACCACCGGCGCGCGTCCGCCGGCCACCAGGG
Organism: Acidobacteriota bacterium; assembly: GCA_027295805.1. GTDB lineage: Bacteria > Acidobacteriota > Polarisedimenticolia > SMYD01 > SMYD01 > SMYD01. The sequence goes on from JAPUKF010000041.1 coordinate 230, forward strand.
CTGAACAGATGATGACATCGGTTTTGCTGATGGAGTCGCGCAGAACTTCCTTTTGCCTGGCCTGCTGCTCCTCGGTCTGCTCCTTGGCGTAACCACCCTCCGCCTTGGCAGCCTCGTCCAGAAGTTCCGCGCCCACGAAACGCGCCCCCAGGCTTTCAACTTCCTCCCGCGCCGCCGGGCGCACATCAGAGGCTTTCACCCGGGCACCCAGGCGCTTCGCGGTGCCGATGGCCTGCAGGCCGGCCACACCGGCGCCGATGACCAGGACGTGAGCCGCCTTGATGGTGCCGGCGGCAGTCATCAGCATAGGGAAGAAACGCGGCAGCCGCTGCGCGGCCAGGAGCACCGCCATGTAGCCGGCCACCGTGGCCTGGGAGGAAAGGACATCCATGCTCTGGGCCCTGCTGATGCGGGGGATGCGCTCCAGGGACATGACCGATACCTTGCGCTCGGCCAGGCTGGTAATCAACGACTCGTTGACAGCCGGGTCCATCAGGGCCAGGAGCACAGCACCCGGTCGCAGGCGCTCGACTTCAGCGGACGACGGGGCGCGCACCTTGAGCACCACATCGCCGGCGCCCATGACATCACCCGGCGCGATCTCGACGCCCACCTTTGCATAGTCATCATCCGAGAAGCCTGCGGAAGCTCCGGCACCGGCTTCCATGGTGATGATCAAGCCGGCCTTCAGCAGGGGGGGGACCGATTCGGGCACCAGGCCGACGCGGCGCTCCCCTTCCCATGTCTCTCTGGGGACTGCGACTTTCACGGTTACCTCCACTCAGGTAAGCGCAAGAACTTAGCATGCCTGAAGCATGAGCGGCAGGCAGATGAGGGCCTCCCAAGTCCCATTTGAAAGGGTCGGGAAATGCCCTTCCGGCGGCCTCCATCTCGTGAAAAACCATGGACAGGAACCATGTCTTTCCCTATGGTGGAACCTATGTCTCCCGTGACTCCTCAGATCCCGGTTCAGCGCCGAGAGCGGGTGGCCTGGTGCCTCTACGATTTCGCCGATTCGGCGTTCACCACGGTCATTGTCACGACCTTTTATGTTCTTTATTTCAAGAGCGTCGTGGTGGGCCAGGCCGGGCTGGGCGACTGGTACTGGGCCCTGGCCAACTCCCTGTCGGCCCTGGTGGTCGCTCTCCTGGCACCCGTCCTGGGAGCCATGGCTGACATCAGCGGCAGCAAGCGGCTCTTTCTGCGGGGCTTCGGCCTGCTCATCATTGTGTTCACGGCAGCCCTGGCGCTGGTGGGGCCGGGAGACGTGGTGGCCGGGATCGTGCTGTTCATGCTGGCCAATATCGGCTTCGCCGGTGGTGTGATCTTCATCGATGCCTTTCTGCCTGAGCTGGCGGCACCGGGCAGGACCGGCCGCCTCTCCGGCGCACGCTGGGCCGTGGGCTATGTGGGCGGCATGCTCTGCCTTGCCACCATCATGCCCCTGGCGAGCGGCGGTTTTGCCCCCGGCAACCTGACCGCCGCCCGCAGCGTCTTCCCCGTGGTCGCTCTCTGGTATGCCGTCTTCTCCCTGCCTGCGTTTCTCATCCTGCGCGACCGCGGCGGGAAAGTCGCCCTGCCCGCCGGCCAGAGCGTGGTCACACTGGGATTCAAGCGCCTGGGCACGACCTTCCGCTCCATCCGGCGCTATGGCCAGCTCTTCAAGTTTCTGCTGGCCTTCTGGCTCTACAACGATGCCATCGTCACCATCATTATCTTCGCCGCCGCCTTGGCTTCCGACACTCTTCATTGCACTGTCACAGAAAACCTGCTCCTGATCCTGTGTGTGAACCTCCCCGCCGCCGCCGGCTCCCTGGCATTCGGTGCCCTCCTGGATCGTCTGGGGGCCAAGCGCACGGTCATGCTGACCCTGTTCCTCTGGCTGGGAGTGATTGTCGCCACCCTGCTGACCACCAGCAAGGCGACCTTCTTCGGGGTGGCCGCCCTGGCCGGCATCGGCCTGGGTTCGTGCCAGTCATCCAGCCGCGCGATGCTGGCCCAGTTCACCCCCGCCAACAGGGCGGGCGAGTTTTTCAGCTTTCTCGGCGTGGCCGGGAAAGTATCGGCCATCATGGGTCCCCTGGTCTTCGGCTGGGTCTCCATGCAGACCGGCAGCCAGCGGCTGGCCGTCCTCGCGGTGGGGATCTTCTTCCTGGCCGGCCTTCTGGTCCTGGCGACCGTGGACGAAGAGGCCGGCCTGGCGGCGGCCCGCGGCCCTGACCCGGGCCATGAATGTTAGACTCGCCTCTTTCGGAGCCCGACCAAGGTGAGCACCCAGCCCAGCCGTGACCTGGAAACGTTCCCCAATCCGCGCCCAGGCAGGCGTTACCAGATCGCTTTCGACTGCCCCGAGTTCACCTGCGTCTGCCCCCGCACCGGGCAGCCCGACTTCGCAACCATCCGGATACGCTATGTCCCCGACAAGCTGTGTCTGGAATTGAAATCCCTGAAGCTCTACCTGTGGTCTTTTCGAGACGTGGGGACCTTTCACGAAGACGTGACCAACAGGATTCTGGACGACCTGCTCATGGCCGTGGAACCCATGGAGATGTCTGTGGAAGGAAATTTCAAGATTCGCGGCGGCATCCATACCGTGGTCACGGCCCGTTATCCCGACCTCGAGAAGAAGGACTGAGATTCATGGGCTTCACCTGCCCTATGCACCCGGAGGTCCAGGCCCATGGGCCGGGCGCCTGCCCGATTTGCGGCATGGCCCTGGAACCGGTGGAACCTCAGGCCCATACCGATAACCCCGAACTGGCGGACATGACCCGCCGGTTGTGGGTGAGTGTCGCCCTGGGCCTGCCGGTTTTCCTGGCCGCCATGATCGACATGCTCCCCGGCCATCCCATCAGTTCCCTGGTGGGAACGCGGTGGTTGCACCTTCTGGAGCTGGCCTTCACGACACCGGTGGTCCTGTGGTGTGGCTGGCCCTTTCTGCAGCGTGGCTGGGTGTCGGTGCTCAACCGCCGCCTCAACATGTTCACTCTCATCTCCCTGGGGACCGGCTCGGCCTACGTGGCCAGCGTCATGGCCACCCTGGTACCCGGCCGCTTCCCGCCCTCGTTCCGCGCCGAAGATGGGCAGGTCGCCGTTTATTTCGAGGCGGCGGCGGTGATCACCATCCTGGTTCTGCTGGGACAGGTTCTTGAACTGCGCTCCAGGCAGCGGGCCGGCGCCGCCATCCGCGAGCTTCTGCAACTGGCGCCGGCCATCGCCCACCGGGTTGTGGCCGGCGGAAACGACGAGGACATCCCTCTGTCAGAGGTGCACGTCGGCGACCACCTGCGGGTCCGCCCCGGCGAGAAGATCCCGGTGGACGGCCGCATCCTGGAGGGCACGAGCTGGGTGGATGAATCCATGCTCACCGGCGAAGCCCGTCCCGTGCGCAAGGAAAAGGCGAGCGCGATCACCGGTGCCACGCTGAATTCAGCCGGCGGCTTCGTCATGGAGGCCTTGAAGGTGGGGACCGACACGGTCCTGGCCCGGATCGTTCGCCTGGTCGGCGAAGCCCAGCGCACCCGCCCACCCATTCAGCAACTGGTCGATAGGGTGTCCGCCTGGTTCGTGCCGGCGGTGGTCGCTGCCGCCCTGGCCACGTTCGCCGGCTGGGCCATTCTGGGGCCTGAGCCGCGCCTGGTGCACGCCCTCCTCAGCAGCGTGGCCGTGCTCATCATCGCCTGCCCCTGCGCCCTGGGCCTGGCCACTCCCATGTCCATCCTGGTGGGCACGGGCCGGGGAGCCAGCAGTGGCGTTCTGGTGCGTGACGCCGCCACCCTGCAGTCCATGTCCCGGGTGGACACGCTCCTCATGGACAAGACCGGCACCCTCACCCTGGGGCGTCCCGAGGTGGTTTCTCTCTACAGCCTGGGAGCGGGACCCGGCGAAGACGAACTCCTTCGCCTGGCCGCCTGCGTGGAGCAGGGCAGCGAGCATCCCCTGGCCCGGGCCGTGGTGGAGGCCGCGAGCAAGCGCCACATGGGACTGGATCCCCCCGTCGATTTCATGGCCACGCCGGGCGGCGGGGTGTCCGCCGGGGTGAATGGCCGCCGGGTGCTGCTGGGGACAGCGGCTTTTCTCGCGGGCCAGGGCATGGATCCCGGCCCCCTGCCGGCCCGGGCCGAGGAACAGCGCACTCTGGGACAAACCGTGATCCTGGTGGCGGTGGACGGCCAGGCCGCCGGTCTCATCGGCATCACCGACCCTCTCCGCCGCAGCGCCGGGGAAACGCTCAAGCGCCTGCGGAAGCTGGGCATTGCGGTCATCATGGTCACCGGCGACAGTCGCGTCACGGCCGAGAGCGTGGCCCGGGATCTTGAACTGGAAGAAGTGCATGCCGATGTCCTGCCGGCCGGCAAAGCCGCCCTGGTGGAAGAGCTGCAGGGCCGCGGGCGCCTCGTCGCCATGGCCGGCGACGGCATCAACGATGCTCCCGCCCTGGCCCAGGCCAATGTGGGTATCGCCATGGGCACCGGAACGGATGTGGCCATGGAGAGCGCCGGCGCCACCCTGGTGGGCGGCGATCTGGAAGGGATCGTTCGCCTGCGCCGCCTGAGCCGCGGCGTCATGCTCAACATCCGGCAGAACCTGCTGCTGGCCTTCCTCTACAATATCCTGGCCGTGCCGGTGGCGGCCGGCGTTCTCTACCCCTTCACCGGCATGCTCCTGAGCCCCATGCTGGCAGCCGCCGCCATGTCTTCCTCATCCCTGTCGGTTATCGCCAACGCCCTAAGACTGCGACGCCTGGACCTGTGACACCCCTCCTGCCCGGCGCTGAGGAAACTTCCCACAGCCTGGAGGGCACGGTCCAGCGCATCGTGTTCTCCGGTTCCGAAGATTCCTGGAGCGTGATCCGGCTGCAGGTCGGCGACGAGGAGGAAAGTGTCACGGCCGTGGGCCATCTCCCCGGTGTCCAGGTTGGCGAAAGCGTGCGCCTCACCGGAGAGTGGCGGGAGGAGCAACGCTGGGGCCGCCAGTTCAAGGTGGCGACATACATGAGTGTCACCCCATCCACTCCCCTGGGCCTGGAAAAGTACCTGGGCTCCGGCATGCTGGCAGGCATTGGACCGGTCATGGCGAAGCGCCTGGTGACCCGCTTCGGCCTGGAGACCCTGGAGATCATCGACCGGCAGCCCGAGCGTCTCACCGAGGTCCAGGGGATCGGTCCCGCGCGTCTCCGCGGCATTCGCGCCGCCTGGGATCGGTCCCGGGATATGCGCGAGATCATGGTCTTCCTGCAGTCCAACGGTATCTCCCCTGCCTACGCCTCCCGCATCGCCAGCCGCTACGGGCGCCGGACCGTGGCCGCGGTGCGGAAGAACCCTTACCGGCTGGCCACCGATATTCACGGCATCGGTTTTCTCACCGCCGACGGGATCGCCCGGCGGCTGGGAATCGCCGCCGACGCGCCGCAGCGGGCCGACGCCGGCGTGCTCTTCGCCCTGGACAGATTCGCCCAGGACGGCCATGTCTTCATTCCACGCCTGCGCCTCCTGGAGGAAGCGGCCCGTCTCCTGGAACTGCCCGAAGCGGCGGTGACGGAAGCCCTCTCACGGGTCGCCGGGGATGGGCGCGCCGTGCTGGAGGCCGGCGCCAGCCCCGAGGGCGATGACGCTGTCTATCCCCGCGCCCTTTACCAGGCCGAGGTCCGGCTGGCTGCGAGGTTGCGTGAACTCCTGCGGGAGCCCTCGCGGCTGCCGCCCCTGGACGCGGACCGCGCCCTGGCCTGGGTCCAGGAACACCAGGGGCTGCCCTTGGCGGAGGCGCAGGGCGCCGCGGTGCGCCGCGGCCTGGACAGCAAGATCCTGGTCATCACCGGCGGCCCCGGCACCGGCAAGACGACGCTCATCAATGCTCTCATCCGCATCCTCGAGCGCAAGGACCAGCGCATCCTGCTGGCCGCGCCCACCGGCCGTGCCGCCCGCCGCCTGGCCGAGACCTCCGGCCGGGAGGCCCGCACCATCCATCGCCTGCTGGAATTCAAGCCTCGCGACGGCACCTTCCTGCGCAATGCCCACCGGCCCCTTGAGGCGGACCTGGTCATCGTGGACGAGGTCTCCATGGTCGATCTGCCCCTGGCCGACCGCCTGGTGCAGGCGCTTCCCCTGACCGGCCGCCTGGTGCTGGTGGGTGACGTGGACCAGTTGCCCTCGGTGGGCCCCGGGAGTGTCCTCAGGGACCTCATCGATTCAGGTGTGGTGGGGGTTGTCCGCCTCACGGAGATCTTCCGCCAGGCCAGGGAGAGCCGCATCATCGTCAACGCCCACCGGGTCAACCAGGGCGAGATGCCGGTGATGGGAGCGTCCGACAGCGATTCGGACTTTTTCTTCATTGCCCGGGATGAGCCAGAAGACGTGCTGGCGGCGGTGCGAACCCTGGTGGCGCGGCGCATCCCGGCCCGCTTTGGCCTGGATCCGGTCCGGGACATCCAGGTTCTCTGCCCCATGCACCGGGGTCTGCTGGGAACCACTCACCTCAACGATATGCTCCGCCAGCTTCTCAATCCCCGGGGCCCCGAGTTGCAACGGGGTGAGCGGATCTTCCGGGTAGGTGACAAGGTCATGCAGGTCCGCAACAATTATGACCGTGATGTCTTCAACGGCGACCTGGGACGGATCACAAGGGTGGATACCGAGGAGGGTGGTCTGCAGGTGAATTTTCATGACCGCGACGTGGACTATCGCAGCGGCGATCTTGACCAGCTTTCACCGGCCTACGCCTGCTCCATCCACAAGGCCCAGGGCAATGAATATCCCGCGGTGGTGCTGGTCCTTCATCACCAGCACCACGTCATGCTACAGCGCAATCTGCTCTACACCGCCATCACCAGGGCACGCCGGCTGGTGGTTCTGGTGGGCAGCCGCCGGGCCCTGGCCCGGGCCGTGCGGAACAACCATGTGCAGGAACGCCACACCCTGCTGGCTTCCCGCCTGGCTGAACGCCCGCCCCAGGGCTGAAATGACCGCCGCGGCCGCGGTTCCACCATGCGCAACCGTCTGCTACAATTCGGGTTTTCTCGAAATATCCTCCAGGAAAGCGGCAGAACCTTGATTACCGACCTGACACGAGTGCGCAATATCGGCATCAGCGCCCACATCGACTCGGGAAAGACCACTCTCACCGAGCGCATCCTCTTCTACACCGACCGTATCCGGGCCATTCATGACGTCAAGGGCAAGGATGGCGTCGGCGCCAAGATGGATTCCATGGAGCTGGAACGCGAGCGCGGTATCACCATCGCCTCGGCGGCCACCCACTGCATGTGGGATGACCACCACATCAACATCATCGACACACCGGGCCATGTGGACTTCACCATCGAGGTCGAGCGCTCGCTCCGGGTTCTGGACGGCGCCGTGCTGGTACTGTGCGCCGTGGCCGGGGTTCAGTCCCAGTCCATCACGGTGGATCGCCAGATGCGGCGCTACAATGTCCCGCGCATCGCCTTCGTGAACAAGTGCGATCGCACGGGCGCCAACCCGTTGCGGGTGACAGGCGAGTTGCGCGAGAAGCTGCGCCACAACGCCGTGGCCATGCAGATCCCCATCGGCCTGGAAGCCGGCCACCAGGGGGTGGTGGATCTGGTGGAGATGAAGGCCTACTACTTCGACGGCGAGAACGGCGAGAAGCTCCGCTGCGAAGAGATCCCGGCGAACCTCCAGGAAGAGGCCGTCCGCCGGCGTCAGGACCTCATCGATGCCGCGTCCATGTTCTCCGATGAACTTCTGGAAGCCGCTCTGGAAGGTGAACCCACCCCCGAGATAATTCATGAGGCCGTGCGCCGGGGCACTCTGGAGCGCGCATTGACCCCTGTCTTCATGGGGTCCGCCTACAAGAACAAGGGTGTCCAGCGCCTGCTGGATGCGGTGGTCCGCTACCTGCCCAACCCCACGGAAGTGGAGAACGAAGCCATCGACCTCGAAAAGGACGAGATGCGCTACCCCCTGCGCACCGATGCCGAGGAGCCCCTGGTGGCCCTGGCCTTCAAGCTGGAGGAGGGCCGCTTCGGGCAACTCACCTATCTGCGCATCTACCAGGGCACCTTGACCAAAGGCAGTACCATCTATAACAGCCGCACCAGGAAGGAGATCAGAGTGGGACGCCTGGTCCGCATGCACGCCGATGAGATGGAAGATATCAAGGATGCCGGACCCGGCGACATCGTCGCCCTCTTCGGCGTTGATTGCGCCTCAGGCGACACCTTCACCAGTGGCCGCAGACGCATCGCCATGACCTCCATGCACGTGCCCGATGCCGTGATCCATCTCTCCCTGAAGGCCAAGGACAACAAGTCCGAAGCCAATATCGCCAAGGCCCTCGGTCGCTTCACCAAAGAAGACCCCACCTTTCGTGCACGGGTGGATCACGAATCGTCCGAGACCATCATCTCCGGCATGGGCGAGTTGCACCTGGAAGTCTACGTGGAGCGCATGCGCCGGGAGTACAACGCCGAAGTGGAAGTCGGCGCCCCACAGGTTGCCTATCGTGAGGCCATCAGCCGGCGGGCCGAGTTCAATTATGTCCACAAGAAACAGACCGGCGGCTCAGGCCAGTACGGCCGCGTGGCCTGCTACCTTGAACCCCTG
>JAPUKF010000042.1 GCA_027295805.1 Acidobacteriota bacterium
ATCTTTGCCGAACCCGCCACGGTGGAGGTTTCCATGGACGGCGTGACATGGACGGCATTCAGTTACGATGCCGCGGCCCTTGCGGCCACGGCCGGAGGCCTGGTGGATCGTGATTTGTTCGCGCGCCTGCGGGGACTGGCCGGCGTGACGCCGACCTTCACCGGCAACTGGACCGTGCCCAACGACCGCGAAGTCTGGGATGGGGCAGGCACCGGCGGCGTATCAGGCGCTGGCGGTGATGCCTTCGATCTGGCCGACCTGGGTTTGACGGAAGTGCGCTTCGTGCGTCTGACCGACACCGGCTCGGCCAACGGCCCTGCGGGTGCAGGCGAAGGGTTCGACCTTGACAGCGTGGTAGTGCTGCACGGGCGACCGCTGCCGCCAGCCGGGAGCGACGCCGATGGCGATCACCTCAGCGACCTGGCCGAGCAGAATCTGTACGGGACCGTTGCCAGTGATAACGACAGCGATGGAGATGGTGTGGATGACGGCCGCGAACTGGCCGGCTGCCGCGATCCGGGAAGCCATGCCGTGACACCCTGGGTCGGCCCCGAGCCTCGCCTGGTGGCACAGGGTGAGGGCTGCACCGAGTTCCGCTGGACCTATCCGGGAGGGGGACGGACGGCAGGTCTCCTGCGGGGTCTGGTGAGCGCCGCTAGCCCGCTGCCGGCCATGGTCGATCTGGGAGTTGTCACCTGCCTGGCGGCGGACCTCACCATCAACATCTGGTCGTGCGATGGCGATGCTCCCCCAGCTGGTGAAGCTTTCTTCTACCTGGTGGTTTTGAATGGCGGCGACCTTGGCTGGTCTTCCGGGCTTCTGCCCCGCGCTGCGGCGGGTAGCTGCCCGTGAACCGGTGGTTTCCCAGCCGCCGGCCGCTGGCCCTGCTCTTGTTGCTGCCATGGTGGCTGGCGGTCCTGCCCGCGCACGCCGACATGGCGCGCGGGGATGAGCCGGGTCCAGATCCGCCCCGGCAGCAGGAAGAAGTGACAACCGGCGAACCCCTTCCCGGCGAGATCGAGGAGCGGGTCACGGTGGAGGCCGATGCCTATGGCGTTGCCGACATCGCCGCCTTCGCCACGGAAGTGGACACAGACGAGGTCGCCTCTCGGGGCGAGGACCTTGCCGCCGTCCTGCGGCGGGTGCCCGGCGCCCGCGTGCGCCAGTACGGAGGCTTCGGCCAGTACGCGACCCTTTCTCTGCGCAGCTCCACCGCCGAGCAGGTGACCATCCAGGTGGATGGCATCCCCCAGAACCGTGCCCTGGGTGGGGCCGTGGACCTGTCATTCCTGCCGGCGACCCAGCTCCAGAGTCTGACGGTCTACCGTGGCTTCGCGCCGGCGGCGTCGGGCAGCGCCGGTCTCGGCGGCCTGGTGGACATTCGCACGCGCGTGCCGGGAGAGACACCGGAGGGTGACCTGCGTCTTCTGGGTGGCGAACTGGATTCCCAGCGGGCCGCCGGCTCCCTCTCTTTTCGAAGTGGTGACAAATGGCGCCATGGTGTTTCAGGTGAGTGGTTGCAGAGCGAGGGGGATTTCCTCTACCTGGATACTCGCGAGACCCCGTTCAATCCCGACGACGATGTCACACGGAGGCGCAACAACAATGACGTGGAACACACTTACGGTCTCTGGCAGAGCATCCGGGAGACCGGGACCGGTGAGCTGGCCCTGCGGGCTCGCGTGCAGGACAGGCAGCGCGGCATCGCGGGCGTCTCGTCGCGGCCGGCGCTGGAGGCCCGTCTGGACGAAGATCTGGCCGACCTCTCTCTGGCCTGGACACAGCGCAGGCATGGCGTGCTGCAAGCGGTCAGTCTGCTGGCCGACGGGTTCCGGCAGGAGATCCGGTTCCGGGACCCAGAGGGCGAACTGGGAGCACGCAAAGATCAGACCACGACGCTGACCGGCGGCGGTTTCGCCACCACCCTGCGCTGGTGGAAGGCGCCTCACCGCCTGCTGGCCCGCCTGGAGGTGCGCCACGAAGAGGCCGACGTTCATGACAGCGCCCTGGCCGTGCCCGACCGTGGCGGCGCCCGTCGGGACCAGGCGATCCTCAGCCTGGAAGACGTGATGCCGCTGGGTCGCTGGACGCTGGCACCCTCACTGCGGGCCGAATGGCGCCGGGATCGCCCCGAGGCGGCCGGCGATGGGACTCTGGCGGGGAGTGGCGAGGAGTTCCGGGAAGGACGCGCATCGGCGCGCCTGGGCGTGGCCTACGCTCTGAACGACACCTGCGCGCTGCGCGGGTCGGCCGGCAACTTCTTTCGTAACCCCAATCTGGTCGAGCTCTTCGGCGACCGCGGCTTCGTGGCCGGAAACCCGTCCCTGCGGCCCGAGCGGGGCGAGGCGGTGGAGATGGGGACCGCGTGCGGGCGCCACGACCGCTGGTCGCTGGAAGCGGTGGTGTTCGCCCGCCAGGTGCGCGATCTCATCCAGTTCCTGCCGGTGAGCCTGGGGGTGGCCAAGGCCATGAACCTGGCGGCGGCGGAAATCGCCGGCCTCGAACTGTCCGCCGGCTGGACCCTGCCCGCCGGTTTTCGCCTTGAAGCCTCGGGCACGTTGCAGGATGCCAGTGATGCCAGCGGCGGGCCGGCCGACGGCAAGCCGCTGGTCTTTCAGCCCCGGGAGCTGGGCTGGTTCAGCGCTTCATGGCGGGGTGGGCGGTTCAGCACGCGCTGGGATGTCACCTACGTCGGCGAGAACAGCACCGACCGCCTGGACACGCCGGCGCTCCGCCTGCCCGCGCGGGTCATCCATGATCTGCTGCTGGCCCA
>JAPUKF010000043.1 GCA_027295805.1 Acidobacteriota bacterium
CTCTCCCCAGCGGCCGCGGTGCGGTGTACAATCAGATCATGTCTGGCTCTTCGGTCCAGCAGACGGACCGAGACTGGATTCACCGCTGCGATGATCACGCTGCGGCCCGTCTCCGGCTCCTTGATGATGCCGATGTTCTGCTCGGCCGTGGAGATATGTCATCTCAGCATGAGGCCTCGCGCCTCGCCGAGCGCGTGGAACGTTGGCGCTCTCACTGGCTGCGGCAGGCCGGCCACCAGGTGATCTGGTCCTCTGCGGACGCTGCCACGCGAGAGTGTGTACCCTGTGCCCCGGTGGGAGGTCAGATATGAAGGTTCCTCTGCGCACCAAGCTGGTGGTGGCGGTCACCCTGCCGGCTCTGCTGATCTGCAGCGCCGTCATCGGCGTGACTACGGTGCGGCTGCGCGCGCGGGCCATCGAGAGGATCGAAGAGAATGCCGCGCGCATTGCCGAGATCTACTCGGGTCGCGTGGGCGCCGAACTGGATGGCATTGCCGTGCTGGCGCGGTCCATGGCCACTCAGCTGCAGCGCCATCCCACCGCCACGGAGGACGAGGTGAAGGAACTGGTGATTTCCTCCGTCATGGCCGGCGAACTGGTGGAGGACGGGGCGGTCTTCCTCCTCCCGGGAGGGACGGAGCCTGCGTCCCGGGCGACGGAACCTGTCCTGCTGCTTGTGCCGCAGGATGGCGGCCGCGAAAATGGCCTTTCCCGCTGGCCGCAGGTTGCCGGGCGTCCCACCTGGTTCGAGACCGCCCTGGCCGCCGACCAAGGTGTCTGGCTGCCCGCGTTCAGGCCGGAAGGACCGCCGACGCCGGCGCGTGTGATTCATGCCGTGGCCTGGCGGGATGAACAGGGCAACCCGGCCGGCGGGGTGGCCCTTGAGTTTGATATGGCAGCCCTGCGTGCCAGATTGGGAGCCATCATTACGGATTCCGACCTGGTTATTCTGGATAGCCACGGAACCTACCTTTATCATCCGTCCCCCGACACGGCGGGGACCCTGTCGATTTTCAAACTGGCGGTGCGTGTGGGACGCCCGGATATCGCCGAACTGGGTCGCCAGGCGACGTCCGGCGAGAGCGGTGTCATGCGCCTGCCAAACCTCTCCGATGATACTCATGTTTGGTTAATCTGGGCCCCCATTCCGGGCACCGACTGGACCTTAGGCTACTCCACGACCCAGGAGCGTGTTCTGGCCTTTCCCAATTCGCAGCTCTGGCTGGGCACCATCATCACCGGGGTGGGCCTGTTGCTCATCACAGCACTCATCTACATGGTAGCTTCACGATCCACCGCGCCGCTGCATCGGCTTGCCGTGGCTGTGGATCGCATCTCCCATGGCGATCTGGATGCGCGGGTGGAGGATGTGCACACCCATGACGAGATCGGCGACCTGGCGCGGGCGTTCAACATCATGGTGGCGGACCTGCGCCACTACATGGATACCCATTCCCGTGAGCTGGCGGCCCGGGAGGCGGTGGAGAGCGAACTGCGCGTCGCCCGGCGCATTCAGAACTCCCTCCTGCCGGGCAACTTCCCGGCCTACCCCGAGCGGCCGGAATTCCAGTTGCATGCGGTCAACATGCCTGCGTCCCAGGTCGCCGGAGATTTTTTCGATTTTTTCTTTCGGGATGAGCGCACACTGGTCGTCATCATGGCCGACGTCTCCGGCAAGGGAGTTCCCGCCGCCCTGTTCATGGCGGTTGCGCGCACCGTGATCCGCAACTTGACGGGCCACTGCGACGGTCCGGCCGCCACCCTCCGCCAGGCCAATGAGATTCTTCGGGAGGATAACGTGGGGTCCATGTTCGTGACCCTCTTCCTGGGCTGGTACGACACCGTCAGCGGCCGCCTGCGCTACGCCAACGCCGGACACCCCCGGCCCTGTCTGGTGAATGTCGACGGCCACGCCGCCAGTGTCGGTGAAGTCACGGGGCCCATTCTGGGTATCCTGCCGGATCAGGACTACACCGATGGCGAGCTCTCCCTGGAGCCCGGCGAGAGTCTGGTGCTGTACACCGACGGTCTCTCCGAGGCCCGGGACCCGGCGGGAGAATTCTTCGGTAACGAACGGCTGGCCCGGCTGATCGAGAGCCAGGCCGGCGAGCCGGTGGATCGTCTGTGCGAGGCGGTGGCGCAAGCCGTTGGGCGCTTTCAGGATCGCGAGCAAAAAGACGACATCACTTTGCTGGCGCTGCGCCGCAGTCTGCGGGCAACTCAGGCGGCCTAGCCTGATCTTCCAGGGCGGCGCCCTGCCCGGGGCCGGGGTCTGTTCAGGTCAGGCTGCCGCCGCAGGAGGACCCGGATCCTGCTGTGCAGCCATAGCAGTGGCGGCCCGTGATGATGCGGCGACGGGCCAGAAGGTTGGGCTCGAAATCGGCCAGGCGAGCGCGTGCGCCGTGATTGACCTCCAGGTCCAGCATCTGGTTGAAGTCGCAATCGAAAAGGCGGCCGTCCCAGGAGACCGAGATCATGGTGCGGCACATGAGGCCGTCCACAGTGGCCGGGTTGAATGCCTGCACCAGGCGTTCCATGTAACTGTCATAGGTCCCCGACTCCATGAGGTTTTCCAGGAACCGGCCGATGGGCACGTTGGTGATGGTATACAGGTGATTGAAGGTGATGTCGTAGCGCCGCTCCAGTTCGCGCCGCACACTTTGCTCCAGCGTTTCCTGAGGCGGCGGCAGGCTTGCGCCCACCGGGTTGGCGACAAGGTTCAGGATCAGGCCGCTGTCCGGGCGTCCATACCCGCGTTGGTTGAGAATCCGCAGCGCGGCGATGGACCTGGAGAAGACGCCCTGGCCACGCTGGCGGTCGGTTGTCTCTTCCTGGTAGCAGGGGAGAGAAGCGACGATTTCCACCTGCTGGCGGGCCAGGAAGTCCACGAGTCCATTCTGGGAGGGCAGGGTCAGGACGGTCAGATTGCAGCGATCCATGACATGGCGATGAAGTTCACGGCAGCGTTCCACCAGCCAGCGAAAGTTGGGATTCAGTTCCGGGGCGCCGCCTGTGATGTCCACGGTGGGAATGTCCGATGCCTCCAGGACCCGCAGGCACTCCTCCATGGTTGGGCGGCTCATGATTTCGCGACGGTCCGGGCCGGCATCAACATGGCAGTGGGCACAGGTCTGGTTGCACAGGCGCCCGACATTGATCTGAAGAACGGAAAGGCCGGTGGCTGTCAGGGGCGGCAGGCCCAGGGTGCTCATCCGCTCCTGAAACACGGGCCAGGGGGCCTCCTTCTCCAGATGGCGGACCTGGACCGCCGGCCGGGCGAGGGGGCTGCGCCGGGATTGCAGTGAATGCAGGGTGGGGTCGGGTGCCATGGCCATCGCCAGAGCATAACACCCCGTTTCTGGAGTTTGTTCCCGGCGGTCTCAGAGTTCCGGAGGGAGGATCTTCACCTGCCGCGCCAATCCATCGGCCCGCAGGTCTCGCCAATCATCCAGTTCCAGTTCCAGGTGAGCCAGAGTGGCGGTGGATAGTCCTGCGGATGCACCGGTCAGTCCCTCCACCAGAAGTTCCAGGCCGGGATTATGACCCACAATGAGAGCCGTCTCCACGCCCCGTGGCAGGGACTGAAGGTTCTGGATCCAGGTGGTGGGATCGGCGCCGTACAGTTCAGGCATCAGGCGCAGGTCGGCCCCGGAGAGAGCGTTCTGGATCACCCTGGCAGTGTCGCCGGCGCGCAGGGCGGCGGATGACAGGATCATGGCCGGGGGTGGATCAATTTTCGCCACGTGGCGCGCCACGTTCATGGCTTCAGCCCGGCCGCGTTCGCTGAGCGGGCGATCGGCATCGGATGTGAAAGAAGTGACCTCGACAGCATGGGCATGGCGCAAGACAAGAAGTGTCTTCATGGCTGGATGGGGCCGATCATGACGCGCATGCCGATATAGGGCAGCGGCGGTTGCCTGCCGGTGGCGCCGGCGGGAAGAGCCGCGCAGGCCCCGGATGGGATTCCCCGGCCCTGAGGGTTGGCGGCCCATTCGGCGGCATTGCCATCCAGATCGAACACCATGGGCTCGCCGGTGCCGGCCAGACTTCCCACGGCAAGCAGGAGAGGAGCCAGGTCGCCCAGCTCGCCCAGGAGTTCCCCGAGAGCCTCACTGTCATCAAGGTTGGGGGTATAGCCGGCCCAGCGGTCAAGAGTGTTGCCGCTCGAGCCTGCGGCTGCCGCCAGTTTTTCGGCCTCGGCCACGGTGGGCAGGCGAAAGGGGCGTCCCGTTCTCTCGGCCAGCCAGGTCGCGTAGTCTCGCGCCTCCTGAAAGGTGATGCCTGTTGCTGGCGCGTCAGCCGGACCTTGGCTTGCGGCATGGTCCGGCGCAAAAGCGGCGAACTGGGCGCGGGTGATCTCGAATCGTCCGACTTCCACTCCTTTCAGGAGCACCGTCTCGGGGACCAGAACACTGCCGGCCATGCGCCCCAGGACACCGTCGTGACGCGCGGCGCCCCGGCGGGCCAGGAGGCCGGCAAGAAGCGACGGCTTTTGCAGGGCTGCAGGTGGTTCCTGGAGATCGTCGAACAGGTAACGGTCCATCCACGCCAGTTCTTCGGTGAGCTTGCGGCGCTGGTGGGCGATCTTCCGCAGGCTGTGGGGCTCGCCAGGAAAGAGGACGAAGCGGACCGGCGTGTCGGTGGTCTGCTGCAGAACGCGGAACAGCGACCAGGATTGATGAGGAGGAACATTGCGATCCTCGCTGCCGGTGAAAATGATGGTGGGGGTGGTCACCTGGGGGAGACGGAAAAAAGGCGATTTATCCAGGTAGACCTGGGTTTTCTCCAAGGGATTGCCGCCCAGGTAATAGTTGTCGAAGGCGGCACCGAAATCGACATTGGCCCAGTCGCTGATCCATTCCACGTCGGCGGCGCCGATGGACGCGGCCTTGTAGCGCCGGCTGCGGGTGATGAGCTCGGCTGCCAGGATGCCGCCGTTGCTCCATCCCACGATGCCCAGGCGCTCAGGATCCACCAGCCCGCGGCTGATGAGGTCATCGACTCCGTTCTCCAGGTCCTCCGGTTCCAGGTTGTAATAATTCCCATCACCGATGGATTCTACCCAATCCAGGCCGTAGCCGGCGCTGCCGTGGTAGTTCACCTGCAGAACATAGGCGCCGCGCTGGCGATAGAGGAGCATGGCGCGGCCATAGTTCGCCACCCAGGCATTGCGGTCGGTGCCTGCGGGGCCGCCGTGGATCTGCAGGATCAGCGGGCGCTGCCGCGCCCCCGATTCAGTCTCGTCGAGAGGGTGGTGGAGCAG
>JAPUKF010000044.1 GCA_027295805.1 Acidobacteriota bacterium
GCCCATCCCCACGACCCAGTGGGTGATTGTGCCATCGGTCTGGCGCCAGATTTCGGGTCCCGTCGTCCGATAATGGGCCATGGGATTGGCCTGGTTATGGTACTGGTAAGGCAGGTAAGCGCCGTCCTCATCCCGGATACGCTCGGCGACCTTGTAATAAGAACGGGGATCTTCCGGCGGGACATTGGTGGGGCAGACAATCACTCTCGCACCGAAGGCCTGCAGCAGCGCAATCTTCTCGACGGGAACTTTATCGGGGACCGTGCAGATCAGGCGATAGCCCTTGAGGCTGGCCACCATGGCCAGGCCCACGCCGGTATTCCCGGATGTGGGTTCAACGATGGTCCCGCCCGGCTTGAGCAATCCCTCTGCCTCCCCGGCTTCGATGAGAGCCGGCCCGATGCGGTCCTTGACGCTTGAACCTGGATTGAAGGCTTCCAGCTTGGCGGCCAGGGTCGCTTCCCCTGTGAAAAAGCGCTGCAGGCGCACCAGTGGTGTGTTTCCCATTGTGGCCAATATATTTTCGTGAATTTCCATGGTGGGATCATACTCATGTTCGACCCTCGGGACCATCACTCCGATGCCGGCTCCAGGAGGAGCGACTGAAGACGGGGGCAAGCGGCCGGCGCCGGGGTCTCAGGGTTGCGCCGGCGCCGTGGTGAGACGGAAAGGAAATTCCAGTCTCTCCCCGCCTTGCCCCTTGGACTGCAGGTGAACAAGGTAGTCGCCATCCGGGCAATCCTGCCGAAGGCACCCCAGAAACAGGAAAGCATCCCGGTAGAGGTCCCCAGGGCTCTCCAGGTCTTCATCGTGAATCAACGCTCCGCCTGCGTCCCTGATCTCAAGCCGCAGCGGGAAGACCTCCGGGGCCACATCCACGGGCAGAACCAGGTGCACCATGCCCTCGCCAGGGGGTACGGCGATGACGGTCTGCCCCTCCCCTGCCCTCTGGGTTGACTCGATGAATTGCATTCGGATCATGCCGGTCGTCTCAGCCACCGCCCGCAGGCGTTGAATCATGGGAATCGCCACGGCAACCAACAGCAGCGCTGCAGCCAGGGGGAGGAGCCAGGCCCGTGACCATTGGACCGATCCATCCGGCCGGCCCTTGCTCCCGGACCGGGCTGAAGCCGGCTCACGACCGCCTCCCTGGGCCACGGCCTCTTTCATGACCCAGCGCGCTTCGTCGGCGCAGGTCGCACAGAGGGCAATATGGCGCTTTATCTCCCGCGAGAGATCCGGTCCCGGTTCGCCCCCGCCCGACTCAGTGGTCAGTGCGGCGACGAGGGTTTGTGGCGTAGGGTGGTCGGCAAGCAGGGCCTCCCCGTGGCGCTTGAGTTCAGCCTGCATCTGCTCGAGGACAGCCAGTTCATCCCGGCAGGCGTGGCAACCGGCCAGATGCTCCTTGAACGAAGCTGTCTCAGCGGCCTCCAGAGTGCCATTGACGTACCAGGGTAATAGCTCGTGGATGCTGTCCATGATCTCTACTCTGTCGTGGCCGCTCCGGCCGGGTTCACTCCCGCATCAGGATACCCCGGATCGCCCACCAGGACGAAAGGTGCCCAGCGCCGGATCTCCTGCCGTCCCCGTCGTTGCGAGTTCCGGAAGCCCTCTTTAGCCAGGCGCAGGGCCGTAGCCGGCGGGTGCCCTTCCCCAATCTCTTCATACAACCGGGCCATGAAATCGGCCGTTGAGCTGTCATCCACATTCCAGAGGCTGACCACCACCGCACGTGCCCCTGCATAGAGAAACCCGCGGGTCAGGCTCACAAGTCCCTCCCCCTGCAGGAATTCACCCTCCCCGGAGCGGCAGGCCGAGAGGACGACAAGATCAGCGGAAAGGCGCAGAGTCAGAATCTCATCCAGGGACAGGAGCGCGCTCCCCGCTCCATCGGCTCCGGGTGTGAGTCGCAGCCCGCTGTGCATGCGATCCTGTGGGTCCAGCCAGCCATGGGTCGCAAAGTGAATGTACCCATAGCTGGACAGGGTGAGAGCGTGGAGACCGGCCTTGGTGGCGCTCTCTCCCGCCAGAACTGTGCGTGCCGAGGAGGGGAAGAGTTCTGCGATGGTATCCACCTCGCGCCGGGAGTGGGCCAGACGAGGGAATGTTGTCTCCCCTGCGACGGGCAGAGGGTCAGCGATCCCCAGGAAGCCATGGCCGGAAGCCGACGGGGGACTCGCGCGTATCAATTTCAGGGCCGTGGCGGAGGGGACGATGGCGACCTCATATTTCTCCACCAGGAAGCTGCCGGCCAAGGGCAGGGCTGAAAACGGAATATGGTGAAGAGGCCCATCGGGGACCACTAGGAGGCGAGTTCCCACGGGCAGGGGCACAGGTGGCAGGATATCCAGGGCGACCCTTGCCGCCGCCGCGCGCGCCGGTCGATCTCCACCCAGGTCTCCGGCGGACGCTTCAATAGCAGACAGGAACTCCGCCACATCAGCCCGGATGGTATCCGGGTGAACAAGGGGGACGACCTGGGCGCTCTCCCTGCCCACCAACCAGAGCCAGGCCTCGTCCTCACCCAGGAAGTACTCCAGAAGAATCTCCCCGGGCCTGAGGACATCTTTCTGAATCTCCTCCAGCCGGGCAGGTTGCGGATAGACGATGCCGGCGTACCTGGGGGCTCGGGCGCGGATCTCCAGTTCCAGCTTTTCCAGTTCCTCCTGGGCCTCATTGATTTCTTGGCGGGCGGCGGTCCTGGCAGCCAGTTCCGAAGCCGCAGCCAGGGCCACGCCGCCGGCGCTCACTCGGGCCAGAATGCGACGCTGACGCTCCATGAGGGTCTTATCGAGAGTCCCTCGAAGGCCCGCCCCCGACTCGGCCAGGAGCTCCACCAGGGCCCGGGCATGAGCACGCTCGGCCAGGTGAAACGAAGCGGCGGCCTCCCCGGGACCGATCCTGGTCAGCAGCAGATTCAGGGCCATCTCATAGTGGTGAATCTGCCCGGCAAGAAAGCGGATCTTGAAGATGTCGATGTCCAGACCGGCGCGCATGGCCTCGATGGCATCGAGGGCCAGGAGCGCCTCGGCGTAAGCCTCGTCCAGCCGGCCCAGGGCCTTGAAAGCTGCCGCCAGGCCGGCATGAGCCCGCCATGTTTGAGGAGGCGAGAGCCCTGCCTCCACCAGGTCGAGCGCCCTGCCATGGGCAGCACGTGACTCGGAGATCTCGCCGCGGGACAGGAGAAGCTCTCCCTTCAGGTTCCAGGCATAGGCCTCCCCCCGCAAATCGCCCAGCTCTTCGAACCCATGCAAGGCTCCATCAAGGAGAGACGCCACCTCCTGGTCAGCGCGACCAAGACGCAGGCGGAGCTCCGCCAGGTTCGCCCGGCTCAGAGCAGCGTTGTGCAGTCCAGGCAAGGCAGTCCTGAGCGAGACGGCCTGCTCCAGTTCCGGCAAAGCTTCCTCCAGCCTCCCTGCCTCACCCAGGAGCACTCCCAGGTTGTGGTGCCCGCGGGCGATGGCGACCGGGTCGTCAAGTGCCACGGCTCGCTTCAGGGCATCCCGCATATACCCCAGCCCTCTCCTGGTATCCGCCAGGGTGAAATAGGCCACGCCCAGGTTTTGCAGGGCGATCTGCTGCCCGCTCCTGTTTCCGTTCTCCTCATACAGTTGCAGGGCGTGTTCATGGAGGGAAAGGGCGCGAGGAACATGCCCTGCCGCCAGCTCCAGGTTACCCAGGACAGTGTCGGCTATGGCCACCAGGGTGGGATCGTTCAACATCTCTGCCTCATCCAGAGCCCTCTGGAGAATGGTCCGCGCGACACCCAGATCACCCATCCGCAAGACTGACCTTCCCAGGGAGATCCGTGTGGTCATCGTGTCACGCCCTCGCTGAAGATGCTTGTAGATTGCAATCGCCTCCTCCAGTAGCGCACGGCCCTCGGGAATGCGACCCACCTCCCCATAAGCTTCACCCAGTTGCCGCAAGACGGTTGCCAGGACCCCGCTCTTCGGGAAGGCGCGGGCCAGAACCAGAGCCTCCTCCAGCCGCACCACAGCGGCCGCCCTCAGGCCCTGCTCCAGATCCATCCGGGCAAGCTTGCGCATGCTCCCGATCTGCCCGGGCACATCACCTGACCGATCCTGTAATTGAGCGGCCTGCTCATACGCATCACGGGCTCCGGCAGGGTCTCCGGACTCTTCAAGACATGCGGCAATCTCCGCCCAGCTCCGGATCTGCCCCGCAAGATCTCCAAGGAGAACACGCACGGCAAGATTGTCCCGCTGATGCCGCAGAGCAGCCGCGGGCAAGCCACGCTTGCGCTCAATCCGTGCCAGGTTTCCATGCACATCGGCGACACCCCGGCGGTCGCTCAGCTTTTCCAGGAGCGGCAGGGCGGCTTCGAACTCCACCAGCGCCTCCTTCAGGTGCCGGGAGCGACTGGCGGTCATACCCAGACCATTGTGGCAGGCCGCCTGGCCTGCCAGATGCCCAAGGGATACGTACTCCT
>JAPUKF010000045.1 GCA_027295805.1 Acidobacteriota bacterium
CCGCTAGCCTGTTTCGAGGCTGCGCGCAGCGATCTGCGCTACGCTAACCTCATCGCCTGGATGCGTCAGCCCGCCGGCGACGGAGAGTGAAGAGGAGGTCCATCATGAAGGAGATTGCCCCGGGATTGTTCCACTGGACGGTGCTGCATGCGAAGATCCAAGTTGACGTCAGCTCGTACTATCTGCAAGATGCAGGCGTTCTCATTGATCCGCTGATTCCGGCAGCGGGCCTGGACGCCTTCCCGGCCCCACCCCGGGACATCCTGCTCACCAACAGGCACCACTATCGCGACAGCGGTCGCATTGCCGAGCGGTACGGCTGCACCGTCTGGTGCGTCGAGAATGGCATGCACGAGTTCACCCACGGCGAGGAGGTGCGGCCGTTCCAGTTTGGGGACACCCTGCCTGGAAACATCACTGCCATCGAGATCGGCTCCATCTGTCCCGATGAGACGGCTCTGTTCATTCCAATGGGGGAAGGCGTTGTGGCAGCTGCGGATGGCGTCATCCGCATGGGGGAGGGCCCTCTCTGCTTCGTCCCTGAAGAGTACATGGGCGACGATCCGGAGAGCATCAAGAAGGGTCTGAAAGCCTCCTACCGCCACCTTCTGGAGCGGGACTTCGAGCACCTGCTCCTGGCTCACGGCCAGCCGTGGATGGGCGGCGCGAAAGAGGCACTGCGAAAGTTCGCGGAGGCCTAGGTCGGCTTGCGGGAGAATTGCTGGATGGCCTCCAGCAGCTCTTCGGCCTCTCCACGCCTGCGACGAAAAGCGGCTATACTGCCGGAATCGTCAACAGGGGACAAGATTTCCGCTGCCGCGGTGCGCCACCCCGGGATTCGGGGCTGGTGGTGGCAACCGAAATGCATCGCGGCCGGTGTGGTCCCGGCAGTCAACAAGGAGTCAATCCCATGTGCAGAAAACTCTTGATGCTGTTCAGTGTCATGGTCATGCTTGGCGGAGGTGTGGTCACCGCAGCAGAGGTCGGGCTGACATCGGTGCTCTACCCTGAAAACAAGCAGGTCAAACTTCCCATCTCCGGCACCCAGCGGGCACCGGCGGCCAATATTTCGGGCACCGTGCGCTTTGGCTCCGGCCAGTCCAGCATCACGCTGGATTACAAGCAACTGCCGCCCGCGGTCCTGTTCGGCGGTGACATCGTTTCTTACACGGTCTGGGCCGTGTCACCCGATGGTGTGGCCGAGAACCTGGGAGGTATTGCCAACGATGGTGTCGAAAAGGGCAAGATGCAGTACTCCACGCCCAAACGGGACTTCGCCATGATCATCACGGCGGAACCGATCGCGACGGTCAGGGGGCCCGGCGCCCTGGTGGTCTTTTTCTCCGGCACTCCTTCCGACAAGAATGTGACCCTGAAGGCGTTCACCTATGGTGGTCTGGCCGAGCGTGAGGAGTACATCAGCAGCGATCGCGAGTCCATCGCCGGCATGACCTACACACCGGAGAAGAAGAGGTCGCTACCGTTGATTCAGGCCGAGAAGGCGGTTGAGCTTCTGGATCGTTTTGAGGCCGGGAATTACGACAGGAAGAACTACGACGGTGCTGTGGCCACGCTGGCCGAGGCCCAGGGAGTGAAGGGCGGCAAGCAGGTGGATGCGGCGCAGCGTTCTCTGGTCATGGCAGGCCAGGCCCTGAGCCAGACTGCGCGCATGATGGAAGCCGAAGCAGAAGCCGCCAAGCAAGCCCGGACGGCGGCCGAGAAGCAGGCCCTGATCGGGGAAGGGGCGGTGCTGGCAGCTGAGCTTGGAGCCACCTCGGAGAAGCTGGCCCAGACCGAATCCAGGCTGGCTCGCACCGAGTCGGAGCTGGAGACAACGCGAGTTCAACTGAAGCGGGCGAACGCACAGGCGTCCAGTCTGACTGCCCAGCGCATGGCCATGAAGGAGCAACTCGAAGCCGCCGTGGGCCAGATGGCCACCTATTCGGAGACCGACCGTGGGTACGTGGTGTCGCTCTCGGGCACGGCTTTCGCCTCGGGCAAGTCGGAACTGACCACCGATGCAAAGTATGTCCTGGCCAAGTTGGCAGGTCTGCTGCTGACCAAGCCGAAGGTGACGCTGATTCTTGAAGGGCACACGGACTCCACCGGCGAGGAGGAGTTCAATCGCAAGCTCTCCCTTGACCGAGCCAATGCCGTGGAGATGTTCATCTCCGAAATGGGTGTGGATTCGGCCAGCATGAACGCCGAGGGTTTCGGGCCGGATCGGCCCATCGCGCCCAACGATACGATCGGCGGCCGGGCGAAGAACAGGCGTGTGGATATCGTTCTGTTGAAGAAGTAATCGTTTTCTTGCAGAAACAAATCAATGGGGGCCGCTCTTTGGGGCGGCCTCTTTTTTTTCCCCCTCACGACTCAGCCGGACTTCCGGGGGACTCCTGAGGAGTCACGAGGACAAGGAGTTAGGGTCGAAGCCGTTGTCCCTCTTTCATTTGGCCGCTAGAGTTGCGCCTTGCCGCCAGTTATCCAGAAGGGCTGGATCGGGTTCGACTCCCGCCGCCTCCATATTTTATATGGGGCACATCGAAGACATTCAGTCGCTATGCCCCACAACGGCTGCAAGCGAACCTGACTCGTCATCCCGGTGGAAAATCCTATAGAGGACCGGCAAGACGACGAGCGTAAGAGCAGTTGACGATAGGATTCCGCCGATAACGACCGTCGCTAGCGGGCGCTGGACCTCTGCTCCTGTGCCCGTGGCCAGGGCCATCGGGAGGAACCCTACCGATGCG
>JAPUKF010000046.1 GCA_027295805.1 Acidobacteriota bacterium
CGACGGCGCTCGCTTGAAGGGCTCGGTGGATATGTCCGGAGTTCAGCCTGACTCTCCGCGGCAGGGAGTCTCACCCAGGAGTACTTCCAGCAAGCCGGCGTCGACCTCGCGCAAATCGGCGTCAACACCGGATAAGTCACGCCCGCGGGGGCACCATCCCCGACCCGCTGCCCCCTAGACGGGACGCGCTCCGGCTTCCGCCCCCGGGGTTCAGCGCAGGGCGGAAGGGACAGCCAGGCCCATGCGCTCCTTGACCTGGATCAGCTTGGGCTCGGCCACGGCGCGGGCGCGCTCCGCACCCTTCTCCAGCACCCGATCCAGCTCTGCCGGGTCGTCCAGGTAGCGTGTGTAGGCTGCGCGGATGGGTGCCAGCTTCTCCACCACCAGGTCGGCCACGGTGGTTTTCAGATCGCCATAGCCGCGGGCATCGGCGAAGTCGGCTTCCACGCCGCTGCGATCCTTGCCTGTGAGCAACTGATAGATGGTCAGCAGGTTGTTGACCCCGGCCTTCTCCGCATCATCGCTGAAGGCAATCTCGCGCCCCGAATCGGTGGTGGCCCTCTTGATGGAGCGGCGCAGGACCGCCTCTTCGTCGGTGAGCAGAAGGGCATGGCCACTGCCGGCTTCGCTCTTACTCATCTTGGTGCGCGGCTCGTCCAGGCCCATGATGCGGGCGCCGTCCTTGCGGATGACCGGCTCGGGGACCACGAATGTCTCGCCATAGATGTGATTGAAGCGCTGGGCGATATCCCGGGTCAGCTCGATATGTTGTTTCTGATCCTGCCCCACGGGCACCTCGTGGGCGTCATAGAGCAGGATGTCGGCAGCCTGCAGGACAGGGTAGGTGAGCAGACCGGTCAGGACGCTCTGCTGCTTCACCGACTTGTCCTTGTACTGGGTCATGCGCTCCAGCCAGCCCAGGGGCGTGACGCAGCTCAACAGCCAGGACCCTTCCGCGTGGGCCCGCACGTGGCTCTGCACGAACAACGTGGTTTTTTCCGGGTCGATGCCCGCGGCCAGGAGCACTGCCGCCAGATCGCGCACCCTCTGCGCCAGCTTCCTGGGTTCCTGGGTGACGGTGATGGCGTGCAGGTCGACGATGGAGATGAAGCTGTTGCGGTCGTCCTGCATGCGCACCCATTGCTGGATGGCACCCAGGTAGTTGCCCAGGTGCAGGCTTCCCGAAGGCTGGATGCCGGAGAACACGGTCTTGCGGGCAGGGGACGAATCGCTCACGGCAGGCAAGGATAGCAGGAAGAGGCCGGGGCCTCAGGCCACCGAAGGCGGCACCTGGCGCAGGCGGCGCCGGGCATCCATGGTGCCCAGGGCCAGCAGCAGGAGCAGGCCGGCGACATTCAGGATCGGGACGTCCATTCCGGCCACGTCCACGCGCGGGCCTGGCAGCAGGAGCAGGGCGGCAACCAGAAGCAGCGCGGAGCGAAAGCCCGCCGACAGGTCGGTGAATAGGCGTCCGGCGATGGCTGCGGCAAACGGCACGATGCCGGCCAATGCCAGCAGGAAGGCCAGCACGATAGGGATAAAGCCCGCCGTCTCCCCGTCCGTGTTGAGCATGAGAAGCTGCGGCCGGAACACGAAGAGATAGGGGAGCGTGAAACCCACCAGGGCGAAGCGGAAGGCCGCCATGGCAGTGCGCATGATGGGAGCCTTGGCGATGGAGGCGGCGGCGTAGGCGGCCAGGGCCACCGGCGGCGTCACCATGGACATCATGCCGAAATAGAAGATGAACAGGTGTGCTGCCAGCGGCACCACGCCCAGCTTGCCCAGCACCGGTCCCACCATGGTGGCCAGCAGCAGGTAGCAGACCGCCGACGGCAGCCCCATGCCCAGGATCAGCGATGAGATCATCAGGGCGACCAGGGCCAGCAGCAGGCTTTCTTGCGCCAGCGGCACCAGCAGGGATGGCAGGCGGGTACCGATGCCGGTGAGAGTGACCACTCCCAGGATGATGCCGACGCAGGCGGCGGCGGCGATCAGCGGCATCACATCGCGGGCGGCCTTGGCGGCGATTGTACCCAGACCGCGGACGCCAGGCCGGGTGGTGGCGGAGAAAAGGCTGACGAGGAAGCCCACGGCCATGGCCAGGGTCACCGCCCGAAAGGCGGTATAGCCCATGAAGAGAAAGAGCAACATGGCCACGAACGACGCCCCGAACACAGCCCCCTGCAGGGGTCCGAGGGGAGCCGGAGGTGCCAGGCCATCGTCGCCGGCGCTGGCTCTGCTGCGGCGGGCGGTGAAGTGAACAATGAGGAACAGCGACATGTAGTAGAGGATGGCCGGCAGGATGGCGGCCCGGATGATCTGCAGGAAGGTCACCGGCGGGTCGATGATCTCCAGCATCATGTAGGCGCCGGCTCCCATGATGGGGGGGACCAGGGCGCCCCCGGTGCTGGCTGCCGCCTCCACGCCGCCGGCGATGACGGCGGAGAAGCCGGCGCTGCGCATCATGGGGATGGTGAAGGTGCCGGTGGTGGCGGTGTTGGCGACGGCGCTACCCGACAGGGAGCCCATGAGTCCGCTGCTGAGCACCGCCACCTTGGCCGGGCCGCCGGAACTGTTGCGGAACAGACGTCGGGCTGCGTCGATGATGAAGCCAGTAGCGCCGGTCTGCTGCAGGAAGGCACCGAAGAGCACGAAGAGAAAAACGTAGGTGAACATGACGTTCAGGGCGATGCCGAAGACACCCTGGCTGTGGAGGAATGCCTGGGAGACGATGCGCTCGGTGCTGTAACCCCGGTGGGGCATGAGCCAGCCCGGCAGCGAAGCCCCCAGCCAGGCGTAGGCGACGAAGGTGCCGGCCAGCAAGGGCAGGGCCCAGCCCAGCGTGCGCCGGGCCGCCTCCAGCACCAGCACCAGCCCGATGATCCCGGCCGCGATATCCGGTGCAGTCTCGATACCGGCGCGGTTTCCCAGCGACTGACCGTCGACCCATAGCCGCGCGAAGAGAGGCTCACTCTGCACCAGGACCCATCCCCAGGCCAGGAGGGTCAGGCCCATCAGGCCGATGTCCACCCAGCGCAAAGCCCGATTCGCGGCCAGGCGCGGATGCACCGGCACGGTGCCGAAGCACAGGCACAGGCCCAGCAACGAGAAGATCGCCAGGCGCGACTGGGGAGCCAGCATGGGATAATTGACCTCTGCCAAGACGAACAGACAGAGGACGGCCCCCACCAGAACGACGGCGGGGGAGAAGCGCTCTTGGGTCATGCCGGGATCTTCAGGAGCCGGGCTCCGGCTCGGGCCAGATACCTATCTCCCGGTAATACCTGATGGCGCCGGGATGAAAGGGCGTGCCGGTGTCCCGCAC
>JAPUKF010000047.1 GCA_027295805.1 Acidobacteriota bacterium
CCCAGGGCAAGAATAAGGATAGGGACGGTGGCGCCCATGGCGAAAAGATGTGGCACGGATGGTCAGGCTAGGTAGGCGAGCCCGGCTCTGTCAAGCGGACGCTGATCCCGGAGGGGTAGACGCGGGCCGCTCCAGGAGAGAACCTAGAGGGGTTCCGGTGCGTAAGAGATGTTGGGCCGCTTCACTGTGGATGATGGATAGGTATGTGCGAGGTCGTGGGATGAAAACAGCCAGGTCCAGCACCTGTTTCGCCATGGGATTCCTCCTCATGGCACTTGCCGGGTGCGCGGGAAGCGAAGGAGCCGGCAAGCAGTCCGGCTCAGCGGCAACTACGGCCGCGGCAGCCCAGGGCGGTTCCAGCCGGCGCGGCGTTTCGGACCCGCCGACAGCCGATGCGGTGGCCGTGCGCGCTGCCCCGGTCCGGCGTGAACCCCTCTCATCTCTCTACTCCACCAGCGCGAGCCTGCGCGCGGACCGCCGCGCCACCATCACGGCCCGCACTCGCGGTGTCATCCGCAAGCTGCTGGTGGAGGAGGGCGACACGGTCGCCGAGAGTCAGGAACTGGCCGCCCTGGAAAACGACGAGCAGCGCATTGCCCTGTCCCGGGCGGTCACGACCCGGGATACCCTGCTGCGCGACCTGGAACGCAGCCGGAACCTGCATGAAGAAGGCCTGGTCAGCGATGAGGATTTCGAAGACGTACGGCGCCGGTCTCAAGATGCCATGCAAGGCGCGGCCCTGGCCGAACTGGAGCTGTCGCGGACCATGATCCGCGCACCGTTCGCCGGCGTCATCGTACGGCGCTACCTGGATGTGGGCGCCACGGTGGCCGACGGCAGCGAGGTGTATGACCTGGCGGACCTTTCCCCGCTGTATGCCGATGTGGAGGTTCCCGAGCGGCATGTGATTTCCCTGGCTCCCGGCCAGGCGGTGCGCCTGATCGCCGATGCCCTGGACCGGGTCATCCCTGCCGTCATCGAGCGGATCGCGCCGGCGGTGGACCCTGAGACGGGCACCGTCAAGGTCACTCTGGCCATCGAAGGAACCGCCAACGTACGCCCGGGAGCGTTCGTGCGCGTGAATATCGTCGTCGAGACCCACCAGGATGCACTGGTCGTGCCCAGGCTGGCACTGGTGGCGGAGGGAACTCGCTGGTACCTGTTCCGCCTGGAGGATGACAATACGGTGCATCGCCTGGAAGTGACACTGGGTTTCGAGGAGGGTGATCGCGTCGAGGTGCTGCGGGTGGTGAGCGAAGATGAGGATCTCTCCCCCGGGACGCAGGTCATCGTGTCCGGTGCGCCGGCCCTCACCGATGGAGCGCCCGTCAATGTGGTAGCGAGCCCCGACGAGGATAGCGACGGAGACAGCAGTGCCGCTCTCTGACCTGTCAGTCCGCCGGCCCATCACTGTCTTCATGGTCACCCTGGCGGTGGCGACCTTCGGCTACATGGCGGTCCTCCGCCTGCCCGTGGAACTGCTGCCGGATCTGAGCTATCCGACCCTGACGGTGCAGACCATCTACGAGGACGCTGCCCCTCTCTCGGTGGAGCAGTTCGTCACCAAGCCAGTGGAGGAAGCCATCGGCGTGATTCCCGGAGTGCGCTCCATGCGCTCCGTTTCGCGCTCAGGACTCTCGGAGGTCATCCTGGAGTTCGACTGGGATCGTGAAATGGATTTTTCCGCCCTGGACGTGCGCGAAAAGCTCGGGCTGGTGCGTCTGCCGAGGGAGGCGGAGCCGCCCCGGGTCCTGCGTTTCGACCCCAGCCTGGATCCCATCATCCGGCTGGCCTTCGCCGGCGAGCGGCCGCTGGATGATCTGCGCCAGCTGGCGGAGCGCTGGCTCAAGCCGCGCCTGGAATCGGTTCTGGGCGTGGCCGCCGCCAAGGTACGCGGCGGTCTGGACCCCGAAGTCATTGTCGAGGCCGACGAAGATCGCCTGGCCGCTCTGGGTCTGACCGTGGACGATCTGGCCACCGCCCTGGAGGCGGAGAATGTGAACCAGCCGGGCGGCACTCTCAAAGATTTCAACGCCGTGTACCTGGTTCGCACCCTGCATGAGTTCGAGAATCTGGATCAACTTCGCCAGACCATCATCCACACATCCTCGGGAGGACGGGTCCGCGTCGAGGACGTGGCACGTGTTTTTCGCGGTCATCGGGATCGGGACGAGATCACCCGCAGCGGCGGCCGTGAGGTGGTGGGCCTGGATCTTCATCGGGAAGGGTCGGCCAACACGGTGGCGGTGGCCACGGCCGTGGCCGCCGAAATGGCCGCAATCCGCGCCGATCTTCCCCCAGATCTCTCCCTCGTGGTGCTCTCGGATCAGTCTCGCTTCATCTCCGACGCCATCACTCAGGTCTGGTGGGCGGCTCTGCTGGGTGGCCTGCTGGCCGTGATCGTCCTCTACTTCTTTTTGCGCGACCTGCCAAGTACGTTGATCATCGCCCTGTCCATCCCGGTCTCGGTTCTGGCCACCTTCCTGCCCATGCGGCAGGCGGGAGTCAGCCTGAACATCATGTCCTTAGGTGGGCTGGCCCTGGGTGTGGGCATGCTGGTGGATAACTCCATCGTCGTGCTGGAAGCCATAGACCGGCGCCGGCAGCAAGGGTTGAGTCGCGCCGCCGCCGCACGCCTCGGGGCCGCGGAGGTGACCGGTGCCGTGACCGCGTCAACCCTGACCACCGTTTCCGTTTTCTTCCCCATCGTCTTCGTGCAGGGAATCGCCGGGCAGCTTTTCTACGACCAGGCCGTCACCGTCTGTTTTTCCCTGCTGGCCAGCCTGGTGGTGGCCCTGACTCTCATTCCGGCTCTGACGGCGCTGAACATCGGCAGCGCCCTGGACACCGCGTCCCGTCCGGCAGCGGCAGGCCGGAGTCCCCACACTCTTTTTCGCTGGGATCAACCGGCCGGGGACAGTCCTCGCCGGGCCAGCGCCACCACGACGCTGGGCCGTTTCGTGCGCGCGGGCTGCGGCGGCCGGGGTCTGGGGAGATGGCTCTTGAACTGGTTGGTGCTGGCCATTCCCCGCCTCGTGGCCATTCCGGTGCTGGGCCTTCTCGCCCTGTCCGATGCGCTGTTCCCCTACCTGGGCACCATCCGCCTCGGCCGGTTGACCATGCTGCCCCTGGGTAACGGCAGCCATGCCTTCAGCCGCCTGCTCTCCGTAGGGCTCTATCCCCTGCGTCTTGCCTCTTTCATCCT
>JAPUKF010000048.1 GCA_027295805.1 Acidobacteriota bacterium
GCCTGATCGAGAAGGGCGAGTTCGACGGCGGCTTTCGCAGCCTGTTGCTCTTTGGCAGCCTGTGGCTCTCCGACAGCCGGCGGCTCCTCCTGCAGGGTGGCGGGAAGCTCCTCCTGCTCGACCGGGAAACCCGGGAGCGGCGGGAGATCGAGGGATCCGATCTCGAGGGCATCCAGCTCAACCGGCTCTCCTCCGACGACCGCACCCTCTACTGGATGCGGAGCACCGACGAGGGGGATATCTGGATGTCGACCCTGGAGTGAGGCTCCCCCTTCAGAAACTCCTCTGGTACCGGGATGGTGGCGAGGTATCGGATCAACAGTGGCGCGATGTCCTGGGGATACTCCGGGTCCAGGAGAGGCTGATCGATGCGGCGTATCTCAGGCGCAGTGCCCCGGTACTCGGCGTATCGGATCTTCTCGAACGAGCGCTGGAGCAGGTTCAGCCGGGTAGTCCCATCTTCTGAGCCTGGCGGCGACCCTCTGCCAGCACTTCGCGGATGGTGGTTTCCACGTGGGTGCGGGTGGTGCGGAAGTTGATCAGGCAGGCGCGCAGGGCGAAGCGGCCGCCCAGGCGGGCGTTGGACAGGTAGACCCGGCCACCTCGCTGCAGGGCCAGCAGCAGGTCTTCGTTGAGCCGGTCCAGTTTTTCTTCGGGTGACGGCGTTTGGAATCTCAACGCCACCGGCACGTACCGGAAGCAGACGATGCTGGTCTCGGTGGGCGCCACCAGTTCTATCTCGTCTTCGTTCTGCAGGCGGCCGGCCATGTGGTGGGCCAGCTCGACTTCTTCTTCAATGCGCCGCGCCAGCCTCTGGGTGCCGTGGTACTTGAGCAGCAGCCAGACCTTCAGGGCCCGCCAGCGCCGCGACAGTTCGGGACCGTGGTCGAAAAAGGCGAAGGCTTCCCGCCCGCCGGTCTCGAAGACGGTGGCGTAGTCACCGGCCGTTGCATAAGTCGCCCGCGCCGCATTGCCGTCGCGGAACAGGACGCAACCGACATCCATGGGCGCATACAGCCACTTGTGGGGGTCGAGAGTGATCGAGTTGGCCTGTCCCAGGCCGGCCAGCAGGGGGCGGTAGCGTGGACTGAGGGCCAGCGGCCCGCCATAGGCCGCGTCCACGTGCAACCAGAGGCCGTGGCGGTGGGTGATGCGCGCGATGCGGGCCAGGGGGTCGATGGCGCCCGTGTTCACCGTGCCGGCGGAGGCGGTCACGCAAAACGGGATATGGCCGTTTTTCTTGTCCTCGGTGATGGCGCGATCGAGCGCCGTTGGGTCCATGCGGAAGCGATGATCGCTGGGAATGATGCGGATCGCCCCGGTCCCCAGGCCCAGGAGTTCGGCGGCGCGGGGCACCGACATGTGCCCCTGGTCGGAGACATAGAGGGTCATGAGTCGCCGGCCCAGCTTGCCTAAGCCTCCGCGCACCGTTTCCGGCGGTGCGTGAGTTGTCCGCGCCACGGAGAGAGCGATGAAGGTGGCCATGGAGCCGCCGGAGGTGAGCAGGCCACCGGCGGCGGCCGGCAGGCGCGCAATCTGCCGCAGCCAGTCGATGACCAGTCGTTCAATCTCGGTGGCCGCCGGCGCCGAGCGCCAGGATGTCAGGTTCTGGCCGAAGGCCGAAGCCAGCAGGTCGCCGGCGATCCCCGCCGCCGAGGGTGGCGACTGGACATAGCCGAAAAAACGGGGATTGCCGCTATCGCGGAGAAACGGCACCAGGTCGCGCTCGACCTGGCGCAGAAGCGACCTGGCCGAGCGTCCACGGGTGGGCAGCGGCTCGTGGAGGCGCTTCTTGAGGTCCACTCCGTCCATGTCGGGAAAGATGGGATGGCGATCACCCACCGAATCGGCGGTCCAGCGCCGGACCAGATCGACGGCCCCGTCCAGGAGTTCATCGAGGGCATCGAAGTCGCGGCGGGCGAACTGGGAAGCCGCGCGCCGCTCTTTCTTGCCCCCTTTTGGGGGTCTCTTCCTGGCGGCGGCAGCCACGAACTCAGTGCTCTCCGCGCACGCCGTCATCGGCGGTGGGTGCTGCCAGGACGGATTCTTCGCCGGCGTTACGCTGGGGAACAACTTCTTCCGGGGTCGTCCCTTCGGGGGTCATTCCCTCATGAACATCTCTTTCGGGGGCAGCTTCCGCAGGAGCCGCCGGCGGCTCGATCCGCTGCACCGCCAGGCCATACCGGTAGACCAGTTGTCCGCCCAGATCGGCAGTCCAGGCCACCATCACCATGGCCCCGGCCATGACCAGGGCGGCCAGGCCACGCTCGGCCCGGTCCCAGGACCGAGTGGTGCGTCCATGCAGGGCCACAGCAATCCGCAGCAGCGCCGCCAGGATGGTCAAGCGCATGGCCCATTCCGCGGCGTCGTGATGGCGGTCTATCTGCTCCTGGGCTGCCAGGGAGACATGGGACAGGCTGTCGGCGGCATCGTCTCCGGACTCGTGGGCCGCAAAAGTCAGCACCGCCGCCAGGATAAGTAGGAACGCGGCGGCCCGGGAAGCCCACCAGGGCCGGGCCCTGATCAGCCCCATCACCTCGAGCAGGAGAGCTGCCGGCAGCAGGGCGATGGGGAAATGCACCAGGAAGAGGTGCGGGTTGGGCAGGCTCGTCCAGCGGGTGATGATATCCAGCATGGTGATGCCTTCTATCACGAACCGCCGGCAGGCGTCGAATGGGCCCGGCAGGTTATGATGCTCTGCGTGAAAGATCGGGTCATCATCAGGCAACTGCTCGCCGGCGTCGATTTCGCGACGGCCGACCCGTTTGCCGGACAAATGCTCAACTTCGTGTATCTGATTGCCGACAGGGAGAGCGGTGAAGCCCTCCTGGTGGATCCGGCCTGGGATATCGCCGGCCTGCTGGAGGCCGTGGCTGCGGCCGACCTGAAACTGACCGGCATCCTGGCCACCCACTACCACCCGGACCACATCGGTGGCGATCTGTTCGGCCACCAGGTGGAGGGACTGGCCGATCTCAAGGAGCAGGTGGATGTCCCGGTGCATGTTCATCGGAGCGAGGCCGATGGCGTGCGCCAGTTGACCGGTCTGGCGGTCCATGACCTGGTTCTTCATGATGGCGACGACGTGGTGCAGGTGGGTGACATCCCGGTGCGCCTCCTGCACACACCGGGACATACGCCTGGTAGCCAGTGTTTCCTGGTGGGGGAGAAGCAC